>JANFXS010000007.1 GCA_024460105.1 Anaerotignum faecicola | reverse complement strand
AGCCTTTTTGTGAAGGATACGAAAAGGCCTTTTATTGTTTCCTCCGTGCTTAAGCATCCGAGGGTATTAAAACTGTAGCTTTCGATTTTGTCAAGAAACTCCTGATATTCGGATCCCGTAACGCTTTTGGCGTTTGTCCCGCCTGAAAGGGCCGTCCCCGCCGTTTCGCTCAGCTCGGCTCCCCCTTTAAATTTTACATATCCGTTTTCCGAAAGTTCGCCGGCTTTTCCGACAGTCTGCAAGTCTACCTCCTTACCGTCAAACTTTGTAGTAACGTCGAACTTGCTTTCATCGTCGGCGTTCTTTGCTATAACGATTGTAATGTCGTTTCCCCTTATGCCGCTGTATTTGGCCTCCGCAAAATCGTTCGACGCCTTTTCGCCGCTGTTGAGCCTGTAGCAGTAAAGGGTTTTGGCGTTAAGGAATAAATCTCTCAGCCCTTTAAGCTTGCCGCTTGTGTAGTCATAACCGAATATGGCCATGCTGTCCTTTTGGAAGTCGCCGCTTTCAACGGTAAACACTTCGCCGTCAACGCCCCAGTCAAGCTCCATGGCCATAGCGCAGTATCCCCTGTCGCTTAAAGCCGCCGTGCTCCTCGCCGCGCTTACAAAGTTGATATACGCCCCCGGTATAACTTTGTTCTGTGTTAAAAATGTTCCTCCTCCTAACGCCATTTAATCAACCTCCTTTTTAAGGAACCCTTCAATAAATTTATCCGTTTCGTCAAAAGTATACATTACCCCTTCGGAAAGTACCGCCGACAATAAATCTTTATACCCGGCGTATTTTTCTGAATTTAAAAGCTGTTTTTTTGAAAACGCCGCACTGTTGTTGACTTTTCCCGCATTACTTTTAACAGTTTCCGTGCTCTCGTCGTCTTTTTTGCTTTTATATTGTTTCTCCATTAATTTCAACCCTTTCCATAAATTCATCTTCCGGCAAGGCGGCTGATACAAAAACCGTATACTTAATCAGGAATACAAACACGCCGTCGGATATTCGGGAGCTTATATCAACGCCGTGTATTAAATCGCCGCCCGCTTCTATGTATTCCAGTAAAAAAGGCAGTTCCCCTGAAACTTCGGCGCACTCCGCACTGCCGCCTTTCGGAAAATACTGTACGGACATGTAATATTCTTCCTTATACCGCGTATTGAGGCATTTTACATGTCCGTGTTCAACGGCCGATATAAAAAAGCAGGGCTCTTTAAATCCCTGCTTTACGTCTTCCGTATACAGCCTGTAATCCTCCGGCCGGTAAACCGTCCTTATTTTTTCAGCCATGCCTTTTATTATATCATTCAGCATCGAAATACTCCTTCAAAGCTTTATCAAGCATTTTCTGCACTATCCTGTCCGCGTCGCGTCTTAATTCCTTTGTGGAAATATCAAGCATAAAATATCCGTGCACCCAGCCGCTTTTAAGCCGTTTCCCTATAGCCGGCACATACCGCCCCGGGGTTTGTATATGGCCGAACTCCACATAAGTGGCATACGGCACGGGATTGGTCACCTCCGCCCTATAAACTTTCCTGCGCCTTTTTTGGCCGTCTATCGTCCAGCCGGCTTTCAGGGTTCCTGTATCGACAGGCGTTCTTTTTTCGGCTTTCCTACGGAGCCTGTTTGCGAGTTCGTCCGCCGCCGCCCTTGAGATTCTCCCAAACCCAAATTTTTCCAGCTTTTCAAGCCTGCCCCTAAAGGCCTTAAGCTGCCGCGTATCCACCCTTATACCGTTGGCCACTAAGCATATCCCCTTTCCGACTTCAATTCCACTTCCTGGTGCGATACATATGCCATAGGTTCCCCCGCGGCCTTAAACTTCCTTTCAACGCCCCTGTGGTTTACTATAACGCCGCTGCCCGCCTTAATATTGATATCGGGCGGCAAAAAAAGCTTTATGCTTTGGCTTACCTCCGACGCCGCGCCGTTTCCCGCCGCCGGCGCGCTTTTGAAACTCAGCCTGCACGGTATGCCTTCGGCGGCAGTTACGGGCTGTGCGTTGTTTATAACGCCTTCCCCGCCTATATATTCAATAACAGTGCATGTACTGTCATACAGGCTTTCGGCGTATCCCTTTATACAGTCGAATACCGACGTTTTCACCACCTCCCCAGTTTCCTGAACCTGTTAAGCGTTTGTTCGTATCCTTTTAAAAACGGCATTGACGGATTATCCGTTCCGCTGAAAGGGGAGCCGAACGTCACGGAAACGTCGCCTTCCGAAATGCTTTTCACATTCCCCGCCGCCTGTTCCGAACCGTACCCTTCGGCGCGGTATCTGTCAATACACATGGACAGAAGGGTATTTTCCAGGCCTTCCGGTATCTCATCAATATTGCAGTAGTTTAATATCTGCTCAGTTACAGCCTCAAGCACAAAGTTCAATATAAAATCCATGCCATTTCCCGTTATGCCCAAAAGCTTTTTTAATTTATCTATCCTGTCCATAGGGGTCACGCCTCTGCGGCCTTTTTCTTAGGCTCCTGTTTTGCTTTTTCCTCTTTCGTAAGTCCGGGGTTGGCCTCCGTTACGCTTATCTCTTTGTAGCCTTCTTTAATAAGGGCTTGTTTTTCCCTTTCGCTTTCCACAAGCCTTTCCACATTTTCCCTTATAAGCCTGAACATCATTCATTCCCCCTTAATCGCTCGGTTTGGCGTCCTTGACGTTTACAAACAGCGAACCCTTCTTATTGTCAAGCACCCATAAATCATGGTACCGCCTGTAATCTATGCTCCACGCGTTTGCGGCCTGGTATGTGTCCGGCGTAAAAATCCTCATTTTGTCCTGTTTTGTAACCGCTATGGGAACATTCCTCGCTATGGCTATAAAGTTGACGTCAAGGCCTTTTTCGCCCTTTTTATAACCGCCCGCTTCCTGGCCTCCCGTCTTGCCGTCGTAAACGGTAATCGCCGTGTACATCCTGTTTGAAGGCACGGCTATAAGCGGGCAACCGTCAATCTGGGGTACCTGCGTGTTTATACCCGCCTGTGAAAACGTCATTGCCGTAAGCTTTCCGAGGGCGGCCTCCTCAACCGCGCCCACAACGTCATATGTCGCAAGTATATCAATTTCGCCGTCGTAGCCGTTTTCGCGTATCCTTTTAACCGCCGTTTTAATCTTTTTTATAATACTGCTTCCGTCAACCGTATATCCGTACTCGGCCTGTACGTCGCCGTCAACGCCCATTGCCGTCGCCGCTAATTTCGAAATACGGTATGCGTCAATTTCCGGCACAAGCATTGTGCGCTGGAACTCGCCCATAACGTTGCCCGCCGTGGCGAGAAAGTTGGATTCGTCTACGTCCATGGCGTCAATCATGAATTTCCTGCCCCTGTCCTGGGTCATTTTTAACGTCTGGTATGAAAGGTTTACCGCGCCTCTTACATATCCTTCCTCCCTTGAATAGTTGCCCAACCCCTGCACCGAAAGTTTGGGAACCTTAACCTCGTCGCCGCCGCTGTAGCGCACCTGTCCGCTGTTTGCGTCCATAAAGCCCGTTTTTAAAGTCTGCACCGCAAGCAGGTCAAGATTTGTTTCAAATAGTTTTGCATACTCCAATACGTTTACCGCCATAATATTTTACCTCCTTATATAATTCCCATGGCTTTTGCTATTACGTCGTTCAGGTTTTCCGCTCCGTCCGCCGCCCTGCCCGCGGCAACGCCGTTCCCTTCGGTTGTAACGGTTTCGACGTTGAACAGATAGCCGTCGGTTTCCTTAATCTTTTCAATATCAAGGCCTTCAATAGTCCCGTCGTCTTTAACGGTTACTTTGTCCATGTCTATAAGCGCCTTAACGGCTTTCGCGTTGCGCGCCCCCGCCTTCATAACCGCCATATCCACGGCGGCCGCTTTCTTTAATGCCCGCATATCGTTATTGTATTTCGTTTCCCATGATTTGACGTCCGCTTTAAGCCCTTCAACGTCCACGCCGTCAAAGCCCTTAAGTTTCCCCGTCAATTCCCTTATGCTTTCGTTCGCGGCTTTAAGTTCGCGTTCTTTCGCCTCAAGGTCCCCTTGTCCGGCGTAGCCTGACGAAATGTCCGCAAGCTTAATGCCCGCCCCGTTTACGGCCGTTTCAAGTTCCTCATATGTGAGGGCCTTGCCGTCGAACAGCTTTTTTAAAAATTCCATTCCTTTTCCTCCCTTTTTTTGTTTGCATTAAAAAAGCGCTTATCTGATGATAAACGCTTTAAAATATTATTAGATATTGGTTTTCTCTCACGGCTGTGGTTTCCCTTTAAATCTTTTCAAAAATTCCGATTACCTAGTTTTTCCTTTCCTCTGATATTTTCTTTTTTATCCGTTTAATAATGGCTTCCGCTTCTTTATTAAATGCCTCAACTTCTTTTTCTGTAGGCTCCCGTAGAAATTCAGCTCTTTCTTCTTCTGTCATTGCCGCCTTTTGTTCTTCTGTAGGGTGACAATAATCATAAACGGTACGCAATAAAAAGCATTCATGCGGAGATAATTCATCCGCACGTTTTTCCTGTTCTTCTTTCGGTAGTAATATCCATTCTGCCGCCTTTAACGCCATAGCTAGTATTCCTCCAAAACTATCCACCAAATCCCATTTACATTTTCTTTATGCATAACTTTAAATTCAGCTCCCCGTTCATATAAAATTTCTTTCTCAGAAAAATTAAATCCGCTTAAATCACGACCTTTTGAACTATTCTGTATATATATCTGTACTTTAGCTTTTGTATTGTATACGCCGCCTTTTGTTGTAGATATATACTGTTTCTCCAAAATAGTTTCACCGACTTTAAACCTGTCTATATAAGCCTGAATCTCCTCCGCAAATTCAAGTTTAACAGAGCGTATAACATCTCCATAGTAAAACGGCATTTTTCTCAAAGCACTGTCAAGATTTTCTACAGTTTCTTCTGCAAATCCTTCCAATGGCTGACCATTCCTTAAAGCCTCATTTATTATATATGACCCGGAGCTTATATATCTCATTATAGCCCCTTCTTCTTCAAGTGTCAAAACCTTCGGCGCAACATGCTTATTATACCACTCCTTATAAGTCATATCGGAAGGCACATAATAAGTTTTTCCCGTTTCCGTATCCCGCGCCGCCCGCTCTTCGCCTTCGGTGAACTCGTCGTTGAAGTAAGGCACGGCGACACAACGGCAGTTATGGTGGAACGGTGGAGCCGTCACCCATATTTCATATTCGCTTAACGGCCTGTGCATACCGTCAAGCGGTGCGCATGCGCTTTGGCACGTCCTGCCGTCCAGGGCTACTACTACCTCAAATTCCTTAACGCCCGTTTCCTCAAAGCTTTCCTTTGCGGCATATGAGGAAAGGAACGCGCTCTCGGTTCTTATAAGCCTCCTTGCCGCCGCCTTTGATACTTCAAACTTATCCGACAGCAGTTTTACAAGCTTCTCGGGGTTTTCCCCGCGTATTATCATCTGCGGGAATTCGGTTTTAAGGGTTTGGGCAAGGGCTCGCCTGTCTTTCCATATCCTTTCCGAAAAATTCAGGCCGTCCTCGCCGTATACCATTCCCATGGCCGTTTCAATGCGCCTTGTGTCTAAGGTTGAAAACGCCGCCCCGTGGCCCATGCCCTTTTGCAGTTCGTACAAAGAACGGTAATAGCCTTCCCTGTAAGTATCCTCAAACAAGCCGCCCATGCCTTTAAGCTTCTTTGCGGCAATGGTTTCTATTTCGTTTTGGATTTGCATTTGAAGGGCTTTAAGCCTGCTTATATGGTACACGCCGCTTGCGTTTCTAAGCTCCCTTGTCCAGTCGGAGGATACGCCGTTTGCCGCGCCTTTTTTTATATACTCGTCAACGCTCATTTGGAACTTTTTCCGTTCCGACGAGGTAAGGAGCTTAGAAGCCTCGGCATACGTAAGCTTATTGTCGGCGGCAAACTTGTTGTAAAATGATTGTATGTCCTTTTCTATACTTTCAAAGGCCTTTTCGTATTCCCCTTGAAGGGCTTTATAATAGCCTTCCCCTTTAGCCGACATCCTTTCGCCCAGTTTTATATACCGTTCCCGCCAATATCCGCTACCTTTCAACGGCCTCACCGCCCCGCGCCGTCATGTTTTCTTCCCATTTCTCCTGTTCCTTCTTCTCCTGCGCTTCAAGCTCCTTTAATTCCTCGTTGACGTCGTCTACAAACGGGTGGCGGGCTATAATCGTCTTATCGGATATAAGGCCTTTCGACTGCGTTAAAATCTGCACCGTTTCCATATCGTTTGTAATCATCGTTTTATTAAGGCCGACTTCAATAAGGCCGCTGTCGTAAGAAGTCCCGTTTTTCCTGTTAATGTCCTCCGTTACATACCACAAAAGCTCCTTTACCGCCCTTTTAAGCTTTGCCGCTACGGCGTTTGCTTTCAGGTCAAGAAGCGTATACTGAAATTTCAGGCTTACCCCGCTCGGCGCGTTGCCGAACCTGTCGCTGTCAACGTCTATGCCCATGCCGAAATTGAATATATCCCGCCGCAACATTTTGAGCCATTCAAGCCGCCCCGTTACCGGTATGTCGACTTGTTCGGCGGATATTTTCCCGCCGTCGGAGCCTATGACATTAACCGCCCTGTTTAGCTGCAGCTTTCTTGCAATGGAATTCGCCGTTTCCCCGCCGTAGCCCTGTATAACCCAGTACAGCGCCACAAGGTCGAGAAGGTCGTTTGTCCCCTGGCTCGATATAAGGTCGTATGCGTCTATAAGGCCTTTTACCTTTTGGAGATCCGTCGTCATTTCGTCGTTGTTTTTGAGTATAATAAAAGGCACACGCCCCCACGAATGAGGTGTGCGCCTTTGTTCAAGCCCGTTCAGGCTCGTTACCTGCCAAAAATGCGGCGAAGGGTTTATGCTGCGGCTTATATCCCTGATATATATATTCTCTTCCGTTTCTTCATAGTATGTAACGTCTTCTTTCGTCCACCATTCCACACGCTTTCTCAGGCATTGTCTGCCGTCCTTTAAAACCGTTATGGAATAATAACGTATAAGCTCCTTTAATTCTTCCTGATACTCCGTATCGTATATCGCTAACATATTCGCTAAATAATATTATAACTGAAAAAATCTTATAATAAAATGTTATTAGCAGAAGTGATTTTAAATCTTCCGAACAAAAGTAAAGGCATCCCATAATCAGGAATGCCTTTAGATTTAATAGTTATTCAGCCGCCAAAACTTTCTGCTGGTTTGTAAAAACTTCAAACATGGCGCAAATTTTATCTGCAAAAGTTAATATATAACTTTCTTTATATTTAGGCGGAACAAGTGTGCATGGCCACATATGTTTCATAATTGCGTCTTCTTCTATTTTATTAATTTCACAGATTTTTTTTGAGTTATCAAGGGCAACCCGTGGATGCCATGACGCGTGGCTGCTTCTTAAAGCTTTTTTCACCCTCCAATCATAGAAGTATAAGTCGTGCAGAAGGCCTGCCCTGGCTGCCGAGCGATAATCCCAGCCCATTTTATAGCAAATTAAAAAACTGTAATAGGAAACATTAATGCTGTGCTGAAGCCTGCTTGTGTGGTTATGTTGCTCCCAATCATCCAGTTTTTTGACCTTCTCATTATTTAATATATCGCTTACACATTCCATATATATTTTAGCAATTTCATCTGATTCGCTATGCAGATTTATTTTTGATCCTATCGCCCTTTTCAAGCCATCACCTGTCCTTCATATTCATTATTTTATTTCTAAATAATTATATCACATGGTTAACATAAAATAAATACTTTTTTTAATTCCAAATATAAAATTTTTTTATGATTTAAGTTAGTACGTTCTATAATTTGTTTCTGCCCTGAAATTCCTCTATGCTTTTATATTTTACTTTCCTATCCTGCTTATTGTTACAATTATTATCGAAATAAGCGAATAAAAAACCAAAATAAGCATACCGTTTCTGAAGGCATTTTTAAAACCAATTAAATCGACGGATATAAAATCATATGGATATTTTGAATGTCGGTTAGGTATAAATCCTCCGATTTTTGCCCGTATAATTAAAAATATGAAATAAATAACCGGATAAATGCACCATAAGAATATATATCTGTAAGAAAACGCATTATTTCCGCCGTTTTCAATTAAAAATTCTGTTAATACGAGCACGGGGGTTACAAAATGCAGCAATATTGTCGCCAAAATATCCCTATAAGCAAATTTTCCCGTAAAGCCCGGCCATGAAGGCATAAGCAATGCAAAATATATAATGCCCGTTAAAATTATATTAACAATCATGAGCCCGTAAAAAAAGTTAAACAAAGAATTTTTTCTTGTCATATTTATAAACATATATAAAGAATATATTATTATAACGAGCAGATTGCTCTGGTTTGTAAAATAAATTATAGTGTATGGCTTAAAACGCCCGTTTAAAATCCCGGTTTTAATTATAAGCCCGATTAAAGCGCAGAATATAATCATTATGCATATTATATTATGCATGTCCAAGACATCTCCTTTATTATACCACGTTTTAAAAATAAAAAGCCCTAGTCAAACTGGTTCCCAGTTTAAGCAAAGGCTTTTTATTATCGTATTCATATCTCCCTGACAGCGGAAAACTGCAAAAGCACGCATTACATTTATAAATTTTTCTTCTGAAATACTGAAGTATTCAACCATAGCCATTGAAAAAGCAATGATTGCAATCGGACGGTATTTCAAAGTCAAACTATTTTTTTACTGTGCTGATTCTTATTTTGTCAGACGAAAAACCTGTTTTGCGTTTCACGATGTCCTGTATCTGGGCTGCCTGAGCGTCGGTTATTTCCTGCGCGTTAACAACAACGTCAACAGTTTCGTCGTCAATTCTTACATAGGCTTCATTAAAACCTTTCGCTTTAATCATAGCCTCTGCAGCCGTTTCTTTTTCAATCCTTTGCTGTATATCAAGCATTCCTTTTGCGAAATCGGCTTTTTGTTCGGCGTCGAGGTTTTCATTATTTATCATTTCTGTAAGTATGTCTTTCTGTTTTGCCCTCGACTGCTCTCTTTCAAGCTTTGCCTGAACAAAATATGTACTTGCATCTTCCGATGCGTTAACAAAAACAGCAGCCCCCGTGTCGTCGTCCTCAGACGTATAATCCGCTTCCGCCGTAAGCGGATCAAGGCCTGTTTCCGACGCCTGTTCACTTCCGGCATCGGCAACTTCGGCTGTGTCCTCATCATCGGCCAAAACCGTAATATCCGAACTATCGTCAATAAGGGCCTCGTAATTGAAGCCTACGTCAGTATCGGCCGATGACATTTCAACGGCGTCTGTATGGGTAAAATTAAGATACCCGGCTACAGCTACCATTACTACAAGCGTTGTTACTATAATTTGGTTTTTTCTTACAGGAAACATTTATGTACCCCCTTAGCTTTTTAATATCATTAGCCGCCGTTAGCGCGGCAAAATCACTTTTTAACCATTTTAAAAACTTCAACTTTATGTGCCGGAACATTAAGAAGCGCCTGAGCCCCTTTTGTAAGGGATTCTTTCACAATAACGTCGTCTCCGCCTTGGGCTATTATCACAACCCCCTCAATCTCGGGCGAATTTTCTTTCAATATAAGCGGGGCGTTAGTCCCTCCCGTACTGTCAAGAAGGGTTGCCTTTATTTCGCGGCTTTTTTCTTCGCCGTTTGTATCTGTTCTTTCGCTTAGTTTTTCTTCTTGGGCAACAACAATTTCACTTCCGGATTTTAGTGTTATCATTACTTCAACTTC
Organism: Anaerotignum faecicola; assembly: GCA_024460105.1. NCBI lineage: Bacteria > Bacillati > Bacillota > Clostridia > Lachnospirales > Anaerotignaceae > Anaerotignum > Anaerotignum faecicola. The sequence goes on along the minus strand of JANFXS010000007.1, from coordinate 145,048 downwards.
ACCGGCACCTTCAACTTTAGAGAAAATGGAACTCATCCTTGCTTCGAGGTTTTCATATTCATTATCCTGACCGCCGCTTTCTGTTTTGTCAGAAACAACAGTCTTTGCCGGCAGATTTTTATTCATGCCCAGAAAACCGTTGCCAACTATAATAAGCAATATCCCTGTAATGAAAACCGCCGCAATGTCTGTTTTAAGCTTTTTACTATCTTTTCTTAAAAAATTAAGAATTATGTTTTTTTCCATTTTGTTCACCTCATTGGTATATAAACTCAATATTTTCGTTTGGCACACCGTATTTTCCACTTATGAAATCTCTAGTTTTTCTGTCACTTTCATTTTTATTCCCCGATACATAAATTATAACTTCAATTATTCCCCCGTATCCGTCACTGTTTATATCCTCGTCCGCTGTAATTGATACTTCCGCCGCTTCAATCCCCCTTTTCTGCAAATCGCCTGATATAAGCGCAGATAATTCATCCTTATAAAAACTCATTTCAAGCGTTTCCGTATTTTCAGGCATTTTAAAGTCGAATGTGTTTCCCAATATTTCTTCCGTATTCCTTTCCACAACCCCATAAAGCCTATCTTCACTCATCCCCAAAATATATGTAACTGGGTTCAGTACGGTAAGAGTGATTATAAGTCCGGTTAATAGCTTTATATATTTCTTGTATCCTCCTTCCGGCATTAAAATTTCAGCGAAAACCGACAGCAGAAGCAGAGATACTATAGTTTTTATATATGCGCTGAAAAACTCAATCATTACACTTTTCCTTTCTTTTAAACGGCAGTTAAAAGTATAATAGCCGAAAAAATAAACATAACCGCAACAACAAAAAGCGCCCCAATCAACAGCGCCGAAAAGTCTCCAGCCGCACTTAAAGCTTTTATAAGCCTGGGTTCTGAAACCGGTTCTATAACCGCCGCTGCAAATTTGTAAATAAGCCATATAACCCCAAGCTTAATTACCGGAGTTAAAACAACAGTTACAATTAAAATAGCCGTTCCAATACCGAGAGAGCCCCTTAAAAGCCCTGTTAAATTCGCAGCCGTGTCAATCGCCCCCTCCATAACGTCGCCTACAACCGGTACGGCGCCCACTGCCGATTTAGCCGTTTTTGCAATAACGCCGTTTATGCCGGATGCGCCTGTCCTTTGAAGGGTACACACAGCCATAAAGCCGAAAGCGCATCCTTTAAGGCAGATAGAAATTATTTTTTCCATCAAGCCGCTCAAATTTGATAATATGCCTTTGTCAGATATGTTATTAGCAATCTTAAGCATTGCCGTAAGCCCTATTGCCGGCACTATTATAATTCTTATGGCATACGATATAATACCGGCGGAACCCATTATAAACGGCCCCATAACGCCTCCCTGAACCGCGCCGCCGGAAAGCGTCAGAAGCGTTATAAACGTCGGAAGCATTGCCTTTAAAAGAACAATAAGTTCATCCGCCGTATTGATAACCATCTGCGCGCTGTCATAAAAAGACGTCATTACTATGTAAATAAGCAGTATATAACATATATAAAACCCTAGCTCAGAAGCCGCCTTGCCGCCGAACGAATCCTCAAGAGATTTTAAAAAACCGCATAAAATTGCTATAAATAATATCCTTCTCATAAGGGAAATCTGTAAAAATATCTCGGAAAATATATTTTGCACAAGCGCAGATAAAATATCGCTTAAAGAAATCTGCCATCCGTTTGCGGCTATTCCCCTTACGGTTTCGCTTAAACTGAACCCGCTTTCTTCAAAAATATCCCCGGCCGCCCCGTCTACTTCCTCAAGCCCCAGCTTGTCCAACTGTACCCCGATAACAGTATCTATTTCTTCCGCATGTACTTTTTGAGGAAATATCAAGGCTATTGCTATTAAAAACGTTAAGCATATTATCCTTTTTATCATAAGCAAAACCACCTATATAAAATTTTGCACCATTTCCATAAGCGCAAGTATAACCGGAGAAGATACAACAGCTATAAGGACTTTTCCGGCTAAATCTATTTTTGCGGCCACAGCGCTTTCGCCGGCGTCTTTGCAAAGCTCGGCCCCAAATCTCGATATGTAAGCAATACCCATTATTTTCAGGACAACCTCGATATATGCGCCGTTGACGCCCGCACTTTGTGTTAAATTAATTAAAATATCAAGTACCTTTTTTAGGTATTCCGCCATGAAAAGGAATATTAATATGCCGGTTACAAGGCCGATTAGAAGGCTGAAATTAGGGCTGCTGTTTTTCAGGCTTACAGACAAAAGCGTGGCAACTATTCCCAAAATAACAATTTGCAGTATCTCCATATCGCACCCGCTCCTAAAATTTAAAAAGAGTCTGAACTGTTTCAAAGAGGGCGCTTATGTACTGAATTACCCAATATAAAACAACTACAAGCCCGGCCAAAGTAGTCATCATTGCCTGTTCTTCCCTTCCCGCTCTTATAAGCACCTGATTTAAAACGGCAATAAGTATTCCTGCCGCCGCTATTTGAAAAACAATATTAATCTCCACCAAAATCCCCCCTTTAAAACAATATCACGCAAACCATAATGCCTCCGAGCAGACCGAGGGCTTTATAGAGTCTTTCTTCGGTTCTTCGCTTTTCACGTATTTCTTCTTGGGCGCTTTCTATATAGCTTATCAATATCGCGGCATTGTCAGCTTGTTGGGATTTATCGGCAAATCCAAGCGTCCTTCCGAAAGAAAACATGTTTTCTATATCCTCTGAATTAAAATATGCATGTCCGCTTTCCTTTATTATCGAATTAGCCCAAATTTCTTCGGCAGAAACCCCATTTCTCTTTTCGAATGATTCCGAAGCTTCTTTAAATATCATAGAAACAGCTCCCGTAGTTCTGATGGAAATTTGATTGAAAACTTCAAATAAAGGCGATGAAGAATATAAAAGCTCCGCCCGGAAAATAGTCGCCGCTTTTTTAAGCTGTTCCAAATCATGCTGCCTGAAATAGCCTGATTTTGAAAAATACAGGCCCAATATATAACTGCTTACTAAAACTGCCGCCGCGCCAACGGCTTTAACCAACATTAAAATCACACCTTTCCGATTTCGTTAAAATTGCTGTCGGTTATGCACTTAATATTGCCTACTCCCTGCAAAAAAATGTAAACATCGAAAGTTTTGTTTTCCTTCAATTCTTTTAACGCCCGCCTGTTAAATATGTCGCTGGCCGTACTTCCGTGAGCCGTACATATTACCTTTACGCCGCATGTAACCGTTTCGGCTATTATTCTCCCGTCTTCAACTCCGCCTATTTCATCAACTGCTATATACTGCGGGCCCATACTCCTCAAAAGCATTTCCATACCTTTTTGCTTTGGGCATCCGTTTAATATATCTGTATTTATACCGCAGTCATTTTTAACGGAAGCTCCGTATCCCCCGCTTATTTCGCTTCTTTCATCAACTACGCTTACAGTCGCGCCTCCGTTGCTCAAAAGTCTTATAATGTCCCTTAAAAGAGTTGTTTTTCCGCATCCTGGCGGGGAAATGATAGCAGTATTCTTATTTATTATGTAAGGCATTATTTTTTCCGCACATCCTTTAACCTGATGCGCTATACGGAAATTAAGGCTTGTTATGCGTCTTATATCCGTTATTTCGTTATTATTTACAATTACGTTTCCGCAAAGGCCGACACGATGACCTCCGTTTATTGTTATAAAGCCGCGTTTAATTTCTTCGCTGTAGGCGTAAAGCGAATATCCGCTTAGTATTTCCATGGTAAGCCCTATATCTTTCATACTGGCGCAAAACCCTTTTCTGCAATCTTCCGTGGGAGTCCCGTTATGATCCAAATACATATATCTGCCTTTTATTTTTATTGAAACGGGCCTTTCGGCTCTTATTCTTAACTCTTCGCAGCTGTCAAATTCCTTTTCGGTCATTTTTTTAATAACTTCCCTTATATTCCCGCCTAAAGCCAATATAATTTCATCCTTTATACTCAAAGCTTGTACCCCCTTTTCTTTAATATATGATATACTGTTATAAAATATCCTTAGTTAAAATAAATATTATTGACATAACGCTTTTAAAGATATACAATCAATGGAACAAATATTTTAACACTTTAAAGTGCAACAGGGGAGGAATTCTAAATGATTATAGTAATGAAATCGAATTCAACTGAAGAAAACATTAAAAATATAGTCCAAAACCTTGAAAACTGCGGCCTTAAAGCCCATATATCGAAAGGCGAGGCAATAACGATTATCGGAGTTGTAGGAAACAAGAATATTTTCCTTGAACGCAACCCTCAGCTTATGCCGGGAGTCGAAAAAATTGTTCATGTAAGCGAAAGCTATAAGCTGGCCAATAAAAAGTTCCATCCCGATCCGTCCGTGATAGATTTGGGCAGCGTTAAAATAGGCGGCGACAGTTTTGTTATAATGGCCGGCCCATGCGCCGTTGAAAGCCGCGAACAGATGATTGAAACGGCCGAAGCCGTATTGTCGGGAGGCGCCCAGATACTTCGCGGAGGCGCTTACAAACCGAGGACTTCCCCATACTCCTTCCAAGGGCTTGAAGTTGAAGGTTTAAAGTATATGGCCGAAGCAAGAAATAAAACGGGGCTTAAAGTCATAAGTGAAGTTACAAGCAAAGAAGCAATCGAAGCTGTTGCCGGATATGTAGATATAATACAAATAGGCGCAAGGAATATGCAGAATTTTGAACTCTTAAAAGCGGCGGGAAAAACAAACATCCCCGTGCTTCTTAAAAGAGGCATGTGCGCAACTATAGACGAATGGCTTAATGCCGCCGAATATATTATGAGCGAAGGCAATGAAAATGTCATATTGTGCGAACGCGGTATAAGGACATACGAAACAAGCACAAGAAATACTCTCGATTTAAGCGCTGTTCCGGTCATAAAATCAAAAAGCCATCTTCCGGTTATTGTTGACCCAAGCCATGCGACAGGCGTCAGGGATTATGTGGCTCCTCTTGCTAAAGCGGCTGTTGCCGCCGGGGCGGACGGACTTATGATTGAAGTACACCCTAATCCGGCAATCGCCCTTTCCGACGGTCCCCAGTCGCTGAACCCTGAAGATTTCAGAAAACTATGCAAAGAAATTAAACCGTTTATCGAACTTATGGGGAGGAAATTCTGATGTTTGGCAAAGTTGGCATAATAGGTCTCGGGCTGATAGGAGGATCGCTTGCGAAAGCGTTCAAAAATCGTCTTAATATACAAACAATAGTTGCCGTAAACAGAAATCAGGACGTACTTATAGATGCATATAATGAAGGCGTTATCGACGGTTATTCAACCACAGTTAATGAAATTTTTGCCGACTGTGACATTGTATTTATATGTACTCCTGTTAACACTATTGCCGGTTTTGCCGAAAAACTATCGCAATATATTTCACCAAACTGCATAGTAAGCGATGTCGGAAGCACAAAAGGACATATATATGACGAAATGAAGGCTTTTTCAGACAAATTTATATATATCGGCGGCCATCCGATGACCGGAAGCGAAAAATACAGATATAACGCTTCTAAAGAGCATTTGTTTGAAAACGCTTACTATATACTTACGCCTGCCGAAAACGCCCCTCTCGGAACAGTTGAAGAGTTTAAAAAAGCGTTGTCGTCGCTTGGCGCAATACCCGTAATCGTATCGCCGTACCAGCATGATTACATAGTAGCTTCCATAAGCCATGTTCCGCATATTGTAGCGTCTGCCCTCTGCAACAGCGTCTGTATTATGGATACGCCGCAAAAACATATGAAATTTTTAGCTGCCGGCGGATTTAAAGATATAACCCGTATAGCGTCGTCAAGTCCCGATATGTGGGGAAGCATTTGTTTTGAAAATAAGCATGAAATATTAAATGCGCTTGAAAACCTTGAAAATGTAATAGCAGACGTCCGTAAATCCATACAAAATGACGACAAAGAAGCCGTTAAAGAGTATTTCGACCACGCGAGAATGTACAGGGATTCATTTTCGGCCGCTACTCCCGGCACATTCGTTAAACGTTATGAAATTGTTATTGATGTTTTGGATAAACCAGGATCTATTGCAATTATTGCCGTACTGTTTTCAAGCAATAATATAAATATAAAAAATATGAGCATTGTAAACAGCCGCGAACACGAATGCGGAGTTTTGCAGATTTCATTTGACAGCGAGGAACAACGTGCAAAAAGCATTAAACTTTTAAAAGAAATGAATTACGAAGTATATGCAAAAGAGTAAAATTTCTGTATAATATTTAATAATAATTTTGATTACGGGTGATAAAATGGATATTATAATATACCCTAAAGAAAACTTAAAAGGCGTTTTTACTGTTCCCGGAGATAAATCAATCTCTCACAGAGCGGTAATGTTCGGTTCGATTTCTGACGGCAGAACGAATATATCAGGTTTTTTGACAGGCGAGGACTGCCTGTCTACGATTTCATGTTTTAAAAAAATGGGAATAGAAATTGAAGTATGCGGAACTGACGTCGTTGTTCATGGAAAAGGCCTTCACGGCCTTTCTTCCCCTGAAGGAATACTTGACGTCGGCAACAGCGGCACAACAATCCGTCTTTTGACAGGCCTTCTTTGCGGGCAGGATTTCAACTGTAAATTAACAGGCGATAATTCAATTCAAAAGCGCCCTATGGAGAGGGTTGCCGTTCCGCTCAGGGAAATGGGAGCTGATATCTCCGGCATAATTAAAGACAATAAATTATTCGCTCCGGTAAACGTCAAAGGCAAAAAGCTGAAAGGTATAAGCTATGCAATGAATGTAGCCAGCGCGCAAGTTAAAAGCGCAATCCTGTTGGCTTCCCTCTATGCCGACGGGCAAACGGAAATTATCGAACCGGAACCGACAAGAAACCATACCGAAATAATGCTTAACTATCTCGGCGCAGATATAAAACGCGACGGAAACAAAATAATTTCCTCACCTGTAAAGGAACTTTACGCTAAGGAAATACATGTGCCCGGAGATATTTCTTCCGCGGCATATTTTTTGGTTACCGGTACAATCTGCAAAAATTCTGAAATAACGATAAATAATGTTGGCGTAAATCCAACCAGAACAGGCATTATATCAGTATTACATGAAATGGGTGCGAATATCTCCGTTGAAAATAAGCGTGTCGTATGCGGGGAGCCTGTTGCGGATATACATGTTAAATATTCTAAATTAAAAGGAATCACAATAGGCGGTGATATAATACCGTCGCTCATTGACGAAATACCGGTTATCGCCGTTGCCGCATCTTTGGCCGAAGGCAAAACCGTTATTAAAGACGCCGGCGAACTTAAAGTTAAAGAAAGCAACCGTATTAAGACCATCGTATGCGAGCTGAAAAAGCTCGGAGCAGATATCGAAGAAACTGAGGACGGAATGGTCATAAACGGTGTCAACAGGCTGAAAGGCAACGTATGTGAAAGCTACGGAGACCATAGAATTGCAATGAGTATTGCCGTTGCCGCTTTGGCATCGCAAGGAGAAACGACTATAAAGGGAATGGAATGTGCAGACATATCATTTCCCGGTTTTTATGATTATATTGAAAGGCTTTGATAATATGAAAGTTGTTTTGTTTGGCGACAGCCTGACTTTCGGATACGGAGTATGGCCAAAAGATAATATTGAACATCTTCTTAAAAACTGCTATAAAGATACGGAATTTATTAACAGCGGTGTAAACGGCGATACAACGCGCGAAGCCGCTGAAAGATTTGAAAATGACGTTTTAAAATTCAACCCCGACATCGTTACTTTTTTATTCGGTTCAAATGACAGCGCAATGGGAGAAGGCGCTTACAGGACGCTTTATGAGTACAGACTGAATTTGCAAGCAATGGTTGAAGAAATACGGTTAAAGAATAAAGACTGCAAAATAATCATGATCACCCCTCCTCCCGTCGACGATACGGTTTTCATGCCTTGGACATACAATGACAGGCTTGCCCCATATTGCAGTACAGTGAGGGAAATTTCTTATGAATACAATACATATCTTGCGGATTTTAATAAACATTTAAGCGGTATTGAAGATCTAACATTATATCTGCAGGAAGATGGTTGTCATCTGTCGGAAAAGGGATATGTTGAATTTTTTAATTGCCTGAAAGGCGTTTTGGATACAATTAATATTTGAGGTGTAAAATGTGCGAAACAGCAAAAGAAAATAAAATGGGCACTATGCCTGTCGGAAAACTTTTAGTTAATATATCGCTGCCAATAATTATATCAATGCTCGTACAGGCGCTGTATAATATCGTTGACAGCTATTTTGTTGCAAAACTTAGCGAAACCGCATTAACGGCGGTTTCATTGGCATTTCCTGTACAAAATATCATGATATCAATAGCAGTCGGCACAGGAGTTGGAATGAATGCCTTTCTTTCTAAAAGCCTTGGCGAAAAAAATGAAAACCTTGTTCATAACGTTGCAAATAACGGTATGTTCCTGTTCTTATTAAGCTATGTAGTAATGGCGGTTATAGGATTTTTATTTTCAGGAACATATTTTTCAATACAGACAGATATAAACGAAGTTATTAAAAGCGGAACAGTATATACCCAAATATGTACAATTTTTTCTATCGGTGTATTTACACAAATAGCTTTTGAACGATACCTTCAGGCAACCGGAAAAACCGTCTATTCTATGATAACGCAGCTTTCGGGAGCTATAATAAATATTATTCTTGATCCGATTCTTATATTCGGATTGTATGGATTTCCTGCAATGGGAGTTGCCGGAGCGGCGGTTGCAACCGTCATTGGCCAAATCTGTTCGACAGTTGCCGGTTTCTTTTTAAACCATTTTTTCAATCATGAAATTAAACTTTCGTTTAAAGGGTTCAGGCCTGATTTTTCAATAATCAAGCGCATTTATTCAGTCGGGTTTCCTTCCATACTTATGCGTTCGGTTACGTCTGTAATGTCATTTGGAATGAACGGCATACTCCTCGGTTTCTCTTCAACCGCTGCGGCCGTTTTAGGCATATATATGAAGCTCGAAAGTTTCGTACTAATGCCTGTTTATGGATTAAATAACGGCATGGTTCCGATATTGGCATATAATTACGGCGCAAAAAACAAAGACAGGATTATCAAAACAATTAAGTTAAGTCTTGTTGGAGCAGTATGTATAATGCTGTTTGGGTTTGCCCTAATGCAGCTTTTTTCACAGGAAATACTTTTAATTTTCAACGCTTCGGAAAATATGTTAAGCATCGGGACGGTAGCCTTAAAAATAATCAGTTTCCAATTCCTGCTATCAGCGTTTTCTATAGTTTTCAATGCTGTTTTTCAGGCTTTTGGAAAAGGATTTTACAGCCTTACTGTAAGCCTTATACGTCAGCTGATTGTACTTCTTCCGGTAGCTTTTATTATTTCAAAGTTCGGAAAATTAGATCTTGTTTGGCTTGCGTTCCCGATAGCTGAGGTAGTATCGCTTGTAACTGCTGTTTTCTTTATGAAAAAAGTTTATAATAAAAATATTAAGCCTATAGAAAAATAATTATAATTCAGCCTAAATATAGGCGCCGCTTTAGGGATGGTGATTTAATGTGGATATTATTTGGCATTATGAGCGTTGTTTTTACTTTTATGAATTTACATTCAGCCGTTAATAAAAGTAAATTGTTCCAATTATCATCAATAGCCGCTTTTTCTTCGACTGTATTAACTGTCTTATTTGAGTATCGTATGATAAATAACTGGGTTAAGCATAAAGACTGGTCTGCCGTTTCGGACGTTATGCCAACAATGAATACGGTTCTGACAATATATGCTATATTCATAATAATTATAAATATTTTTTCATTAATGGTATATATTTGTGAAAAGAATTAAAAAATATTGAGTTATATATTTGCGCTTATATAGCACAGTAGTTATAAAAAGATAATAAAATCTCGGTTCACGATTCAGTGTAAAATTAAACGAGCATACATGTTTACATATGACGTTTGATACACAAATATAAGTTTGATTTTCTAAAAATATTTTAGTAGATAAAGCCGTTTCCGGAAATTTGCTGAAACGGCTTTTTTATTTTTCACCTAAATTTAATATCTTCATAATTTTATATTTTGTTTCTACAGCCAGCATTGTCCTGCATCAATTCTATATTCAAAAAGCTTGCCATAATCATCAGGGTTCTTTGCTTCATGGTATTTAAATACCAAATAATTTTGCCTTGCGCTTCCCAATACTTCCATTTTTCCTGTTTCATGACTCATAACAAATCTAAAGCTTTTTGAAACTCCGTTAAGCTGTTTCTTTGCGTTTTCGACTATTTCATATCCTTTTAACAACGGAACTTGAAAATTATTTTTCACCCCTTCTACCGGCCTGCATTGGAATATATAATATGGATCTACGCCTATGGCAGTTAGTCCCCTCATCAAATCCGCTATTACCATACTGTTATCATTAATCCCTTTAAGAAGCACAGCCTGGTTCCGAACCGTAACGCCAATATTATTTAAAGCTTTAACAGCTTTTTCAGATTCGCTTGTAATTTCATTTGGATGACAAAATTGCGTTACAACAATAATACGTTTCTTTAAAGTATATTTTTTTAGTATATCCAATAATCCATTATCGCCGTAAATTCTAGTGGGGAATACAACAGGAGTCCGGGTGCCAAACCGTATTAAATCGAGATGCGGTATTTCTGTAAGGTTTTTAAGATAATCTTCAATCACTTCATTTGAATTTAAAAAGGCATCGCCGCCGGAAATAAGTACGTTTGATATTTCTTTATGCTCGGAAACGAAATCATAAACGGTCTTTCTGTTATTCACAACTTCATTATTTTCAACTCCGACAAGGCGTTTTCTAAAACAATGCCTGCAATACATGGCACATTGTGAGGTTGAAAGTATCAGGGCAGTTTGCGGATATTTTTGCTGAATACCCTGTAATTTAGTATTCAAGGCTTCTCCGCTTGTATCTTTCATCCCGCCGGAAACATTTTCCGCTATATCCGGTATACACATTTTTCTTATTGGATCATTCTCATCATTAAAATTTATAAGGGATAAATAATATCTGCTTATTGACATTGGATACATTTCAAGTGTTTTTGACAGACGTTCTGTTTCTTCTTCTGACATTTTAAGTAAATTCTTTAACTCATCGGCTTTGGTTATGTTATTTAACAGTTCGTTTTCCCAATCCACAAGCATTCCACCTTTCATCCTTCTTTTAAAACTTTATATGACATGTGTTTAATTATACTATAAATTATGCAAAAATACTACACAAAATAATGTGTTTTTTTATATTTTAATAATTTTTTTATAAATATAGAACAAAATATATTTCTTTTATATCAAATTATTAATGCAAAAAGCCTACTATTGACAGCAGGCTTTTAATTATTAAATATTAAGCTTATAAATCTTTTCATATATTTCATTTTTTAAAACCATAAATTCACCCTGAGAAAGAGCGTTTGGATAAGTCATAATCTTAAGTTCAAGCTCTTCACGGTCTTTACCAAGAGGCGGCTGAATATAAAAATATTCATTTAATTTAAAACCATTCCGTATATAAAACATAACCCGCCTTTTTGAAATTTCGTTTATAGGCGGTTCAACTTCAAGCACGGCAGGCTTTCCAATCATTTCTAAAAATGTTTTTAAAAAAGTTCCGCCTATGCCAGTCCCTCTTTGTGACTTTAAAGATGCAAAGTGCTCGATAAAAACATATTCGCTTAATTCCCAAAATGCAATAAATACGGTTTTCTCCTTGTCGGCGTAAATCTTGTATAATTCATCTTCAAAAAGAGCCAACTGCCCTTCTTTGCTGCGCCGTTCATTTTCCGGAAAAGCCTCTTCCATAATATTGTATATTGGTTCAAAATCACTTTTTAAAATTCTTATTATTTCCATTAAATTTACCTCCATAAAATATGCCCATAGTCTACATTATATTGATTTTTTTGTCAATGTAATTTAACAATTTTGAAACAGAATATAAACAATTTAAAAGTATACTAAAATAATAGTAATTATTATTTGAGGTGTATTATGAGTAAAATATTTAAAATAGTATTGGCTGTGCTTTTATCACTGATGTTTGCAGTTTCGGCAGTAGCTGAAGATAAAATATCTGTACTGTTAAACGGCAAGCCTTTAGAATTTGAAGTCGACCCTAAAATAATAAGCGGCACAACTATGATTTCCGTCAGATCTATTTTTGAAGCGATGGGTTTCCAGTTATTCTGGGATCAAAATCAAGAAACTGTTACAGGAATACTTGGAAAAAATGTAATAAATTTAAAAATAGGTGACAATACGGCTTATAAAAATAACTCTCCGCATGAACTCAAAACGCCTCCTGTTATACAAGACGGCTATACTCTTGCGCCGTTAAGGTTTATAGCCGAAAGCGCAGATGCCGTTGTTAATTGGAATGATACCAATAAAACTGTAGAAATATTTACATCCGATTTAAATTTATCAGAAAATAGCGGCGATAAACTAAAAAATTCCGTTGTTATGATTGATACTGACAAACATCAGGGCAGCGGAGTAATTATTTCATCCGACGGGTATATCGTTACAAACTTCCACATAATAGAAGATTCCAGCACAGCGCTGTTTAAATTTAACGATGAAACATATTATATGGGAAAAACAACTGTGCGAGCTTATGATAAAGCCAATGATCTAGCCGTATTGAAGATTGATAAAACAGGTTTGGAACCGGCCTTATTAGGAGATTCCGATTCGATATTAATCGGAGACGAAGTTACGGCTGTCGGCTCTCCAAAAGGTGAGTTTAACGTTGTTTCAAGAGGAATAGTTACGGCTTTAAACAAATACACTATAGGAGCTACAGCCGCAATTGAAAAAGGCAGCAGCGGCGGCGCCCTTTTCAACAAAAATGGCGAATTAATTGGGATAACCTCTTTATATGATACAGCCGGAAACAATATGTCAATTCCAATTAATAAAGTTAAACAAATGGATTTTTCACAAAATATACCGCTTATTGAATTATCGTCTATAGAACATACTATTTCATGCCCTGATAATTTTTCATATTATATAGACGGTACAAAAGCGGTATTTAGCTGGCCAAGGGTATACGGTGCAGACTATTATAAAATATACAGTTCATATACGGAAAACGGTGAATTTCGCCCCGTTGCCAATCCGGTAACCAATTCCTATAATTGGAACTGGAGTTTCCCTTACTGTATGAAAATTGATTTAAGAGATTTTAATAAAATCTACTTTAAAATATCCTCTGTTAGTAACGGAATTGAATCGCCGCTGAGCAGGGCGTATAAAGTTGAAATTCAATAAAAATAAGAACCGTGATTTTACTGAAATCCGGTTCTTATTTTTATTGAAAAAATTTATATGTAAATATTACAGTTCATACGGTTTCATAAGCTTTTTGTAATATCCTTCTGTTAAATATAACGGTTGTGCGGCACAGTTTCCGGTTACCCTGTCTTTTGTAAACAGGACCGTTACAGGTACTTTACAATATTTGAAAAATAACGTGTCGTGCCCTACGCATAATCCCATAAGAACCACAAAATCAACATTTTCATTGTTCAAAAATTCAGCTTGCATTATAGGATTACAAAACGGCTCATAATTGCCTGGGTGCACTTTATCTTCTTCTTTTATATTAAGCACAGTTTTATCGCGGTTTCCCACTTTACAAACAACGCCTACGGTTTCAATTTTGTTAACCTCTAATATTTTTGAAAATGTCTTTGCCTCTTTGATCATTCCGACGCACGAAGCGATTCCTACTTTTTTAGCCCCGATTTTTTTCAAAAACATAACCGTTTCTTCAACACGAGTTGCCTTGCAGTAATAATTTCCTTCAATTTCAGCGGCTGCTTTCAAAATCTTTGTGTTTTCTTCATCTTCCAAATAAGTCTTAATAACATCGTCAACAGCATCTTTACCCAGCTTTTCCGTCACACATTCCTTTGGATACGGAAAATTTTGCGTATCACATGTAAGTTTTCCGCATTTAATACAACTGAACTCACTTTCCTGCATAATTCCCCTCCTAAACAGTTAAATCTCTCAATTCCGCTCCTATATATCTAATTAAATCATTGGGAGCGATTAAAACCTGGCATCCTCTCGCACCTGCGCTTATACTTATATTGTCAAATAACATACATGTTTCGTCTATAAATGTGTTAAATTTTTTCTTCATGCCTATTGGGGAACATCCTCCTCTTATATATCCGGTTACCCCCAAAAGCTCTTTTACATGCAGCATCTCTATCTTTTTATTTTTGGAAACAGATGCCGCTTTTTTCAGATCAAGCTCCTCAGAAACAGGTATAACAAAAACCGTTACTCCTGTTCTGTCACCCTTTGCAACAAGGGTTTTAAATACCATTTCAGGCTGAAGGCCTAAAACTTCCGCGGCATGAACGCCCGATAAATCATTCTCATCATATTCATACTGCGCGCTCGTATATAAAATTTTTGCCGAATCAAGCATTCTCATTACATTTGTTTTATTCAAACTGTTACCTCTCAGAATAGACTTGTTATAAATTCAAAAACCATGTGTACCGGCGGCAGATAAAATATAACCGGTATAAACACAGCGGGAAGCATATTGCCTATTTTAAATTTTTTTATTTCAAGCATGTTAATTCCAATAGCAAATATCATAATTCCGCCTATAATAGAAATTTCACGCATCATATCTCCCGTCATATACTGCTGAATGTATGACGCCAGAAGCGTTAATATTCCTTGATATACAAAAACAGAAAAAGCAGAAAACAATACGCCTATACCTAACGTAGAGGCGAATATAATAGCAGTTATACCGTCAAGAACCGATTTTGTAAACAATGTTGTGTGTACTCCCTGTATGCCGCTTTCAATAGCTCCAAGTATTGCCATAGTTCCTACGCAGTATGTAAGGCTCGCCATAACAAACCCCTGTGAAACATTCCCGCCGTTACTGCCTATTTTATGCTGTATTATATCTCCTACAGATTCAATCCTCTGTTCTATTTTGATAAATTCTCCTATTATAGAGCCTAAAACCAAGCTTATAATATATAGAATAGGTTCCGCTTCGCCGCTCATCAGACCTTCAAGTGCGGTTGACAGCCCGATAAACGCAACGGATAAACCCAATACGCTAATTATGATTTCTTTATATCTTTCGCTTATTCCTCCTCTAAGCAAAAGCCCGGCTGAACCTCCAAACAAAATAGCTAAAGAATTAACAATTGTTCCAAGCATTATTTTTCACCCTAAACTCTATTTATCCGTACCGATTTTAAATTGACGAGCATAATTAAAAAGATACTGCTGTGCAAAACCTGAATAATCGCCAAATTTTTCATCTGCAAATTCATGTATTTTTTTAATCGGGGTGTCCTGGCCGCCAAAATAAAAATAACTCATTATCCTTTTTACCCAGACATCCGTTGGGAAAGCGTCGCTCCTTTTTAAAGAAAAAAGCATAACACAATCGGCAACTTTAGGCCCGACTCCGTTAATCGAAATAAGCCTTTTCCGTAATTCTTCCGTTGAAAGGCTTTTAAAGCTTTCAATTTCCAATTCATCTGTAACATACTTGGTCACGGCATCAGCAATATATTTTCCCCTAAAACCAGCTTTACAGTCCTTATATTCCTCACCGTCCAAACCAAAAAGCCTTTTAGGCTCAGGGAAAGAATAATAATCTTCTCCGTTTACAGTTCTTATGTATTCCCCGTATTTTTTGCTGATATTGTATACAACTTTTTTAATCATAGGTATCCTGTTATTTTGTGAAATAATAAAGGATATAAGACATTGAAAAAATTCTTGATTTATAATCCTTATGCCGGGGGCATATTCAACTGCCCCTTTTAATATTTCATCTTCATCGGCCAAAAGCTTTTTTATCTCATTGTAATCCCTATTTAAATCAAAATAGTTAAGCCATATAGTTTCAAATTCATTTATTGACGTATCTTCAAATACAATGGCATCTCCGCTTTGATAAATGTGCAGAGCCTTTTTATGAGCGGTGACTATATAATCTTCTTCCCCCAACTTATTAAAGTTAAAACACTGTCCACATTCCAGCGTTTGGGAAATTATAAAACTGTCGTAATCTTTAAGAATTATGTTTCCGTTTTCTTGTGTATATTTCATTTAAAACCCGCCTATCTGTCTAATATTATAAATGTTGGAGCATTCTTATTTATAGCAAGCATTTTATTTCTTGCCTCGTCAGATGTTGAAACTTGGACAATATTCCATGAATCGCCGGTGTTGCTGCACAGATATTTAACCTCATTATTAAGAACAATATAAACAAAATTTGACGTTCCACATATATAACTTATATCCGAAGCGCCGGAAATAAATCCCATATTTATCATTTGCCCTATTAAAGGCGACTTATCTCTGTTTAAAGATGAAAGATGGTCGTTTATAGTATACGGCGGAAGCAGCTCAAGGTTAAAATCAGGAAGAGCCTTATTAACGCTTACAAGTACTCTCGGATCTGTTTCAAGGCCGCTCATAACTACCTCCCATATGTTTCCGGAACGCCTTAATATATACTGCCTTACTTCATTCGGACTGCTCTTTCCGGAGAGTATAACAACAGCATATTTATTATCGGTTGTTATACTTCTTACAAAATACTCTTCATATTTGCTTTCATACATACTTATAAAATTAAGTATCCTGTTATAGTTTTCAGAGCTTGGCGACAAACGGCCTATTGCCCCATGATTTTGGTAGTAATTATTCAAGAGCGCCGCATACTGAGATGAAGATATCGCCCCGCCCGCACTGTTTGCCGTAGTTAATAGATACATATTTTCACTTGGATGCGGAGCGGCCGCAACAACTATGAAGCCTTCTTCACTGTCCTTAATATAAAGACTGCTGTATTTTTTCAAATCGGCGGCATTTAACAGCAAAACTTCATAATTTTGCATAACATATTTAGATGATAAATATCCGTTTGCAATAAGGTAATCAACCGTAATTGTTTCTTCGGCCGCTTTATTATATAGGTATCCGTTATGAGTAATAACCCTTGTTTTGCTGAAATTCTCTGTATAATATGTCTGTCCGGCATATACTATGTCGTCTAAAGCTTTCCATATGTTCATAAGGCTGTCGTCGTTTAAATAAGGATCTACAGCCTGTCCGGATGAACTTTGATTATTTTTGTCGTTATCGTCTTTATCGTCTGTATGTGAAATGCCCGGCGATGGAACAGGTTTCACATTTTCAGGTTTATTAGGTTTCTCACTGTTGTTTGAGTCTATTTTATCCGCATCTTCATTAGGGACTTGTACGCTGTTTTCATCTTCGATTCCGCTTTCGCTGTTTTCTGAATTCTCTTCGGCAGAAAAACCGTTGTCAGATTTTTTATTTCTTCCTTTTGTATTAACAGCGCCATCGCTGCTTCCTGTTTCTTCCTTAGGAAGTAAATCTGAAGGAGAGTCGTTATCATTAGATGTAAAATTACAGCTGGAAAATAATAAGGCTAAAAGCACCGTTATAACTGTAACCCATTTAAAATTAAATATTTTCAATTAATATTCATCCCTTTTATCCGAAATCGTTTCATACACGGAAATTAATTCCTCATGATGCGCTTTAAGGATTTCTGAAATTTTTTCTTCCATAAAATCTATATCGTCAACAAAGTCAAACGATACTATCCAGGTTGGATTATAACAATCCTCTTCTTCAGCTATAGACGTTACAAAAGGCAAAATTGTTTCAGTATCATAGTAATCATAAACAGCTTCAAATTCCCAATCGCTTACATCCCTATCGGTTGTAATTTTCATGAATACTTTTATTTTGCCGTTATCATCAACAGCATATGTGTTATAAATTAAATTTTCATATTCAGGAACTTTGTAACAACCAAGTTCCTTATCAAGAAATCCTGTTTCCTTATCCTTGAGCATAATTACGATTACCGCTTCATCCATACTATTATATTCTCCTTAAATGCAAAATCTGCATGTTTTAAATACAAGTCTGCCAATACATACTTTCTATATCATACTTTGGATATTATACTATTTTTCGAGTTTATTTGCAACATACATAAATTCTCACAAAAAGAAAATTTGTTAAAATCTAAATAAAAATCCCGCTGAAATAATCAGCGGGGCAGCTAAAATAATTGTTTATTTATTCCATTTTTCACCTTTGCGGTATATTTTGGCGGCGTCTTCCGGAAGAAGAGGATTTATATAACATCCTGTGGCAAATTCAAACCCGGCAGGGGCTCCAAGGCGCGGAAAAATCTGCATATACCAATGAAAACAGCTTTCACTGCATCCCTCCGGCTTTTCTTGAAAACATATATTATAACTGATACCGTTTTTTAACGTATTCACTTTGTCGAAAATAAGCACAAGTATTTCAGACATATCTTTAATTTCACATTTAGTAAAATTTGTCAAAGAAGATACGTGCCTTTTAGGAATCACCATAATCTCAAAGCTGAACTTAGCGGCATAAGGCACAAACGCAGTAAAGCTTTTATTTTCCGCTATTATGCGCTCACCGTTTTTTAATTCATATTCTGCCATACTGCAAAGCATGCATCTTTGATTTTCTTCCAGGTATTTTTTAAAATTCAAAACAGTATTTTCCTGTTTAGGAGGCACCAAAGGTATCCCGATTATCTGCCAATGCGAGTGGGCAATCGAGGCCCCTGCTTCAGGCCCGTTATTTTTAAATACTTGTATATATTTGATAAAATCCTTTTTCCTTATTTCTTTTAAACGCAGTATTATTACATTTAAGATTTTTAATATCCTAACGGAGCTGAAATTTTCAGGCGTATCAAAATGATTAGGCGTATCCACAAGCACTTCATGTATACCTATGCCGACATTCGATGTATAAAATTCTTCGATTTTTTCTTCATAACATTCCGTATCAACAGCCGGATAAAGATTTTTAAAAACCCTTATATTCCAATTTCCGTTTGTTCCATCTTGATATACGGCGTCTGGCGTTTCTTCTTCGTGTCCCGGGCAGAATTGACAATGACTTACATTTGAATTATCCAAAGACAATTCCTTTTTCCTGAAGTGATACGGTTTTTTACGTCTATTTGCAGCAAATATAACCCATTCGCCCGTTATCATATTTTTTCTGAATTGTGACAAATATATCCACTCCTAGTTAATCACCCATTTTTCAATACCGTTATAAGCATTAAATTGAATCGGGACTATATCCCCTGTTATTCTTTCATCAGTAAAAAGCGCCGCTTTCCTGAAAGTTATTCCTATGCAGGGGAGTTCTTCGCCAACTTGCATTTGGAGGTTTTTCATGTTTTCCTTCATTTCATTTTCTGTAATGGAATTTCTGTATACATTAATCAATTCATCTGTTTTCTCATTACTGTAGCCTGTGTAATTTAAGCTTCCTCCGCTTTCAAACATAAATCCGAAATCAGGCACTATTGAAAGCTCAAACCCGCCCAGAAACATATCGAAATCCATTGCTTCAAGCCTTGAAAGATATGTTTCATAATCAACCTTTTCAACATTTATGCTAAAACCTATACTGTTTAATTCTTCCGCTATTTTTACAGCCGCCTGACACCGCTCTTCATTTTCCTTATTGACAAGAAGTGAAAATGAAAGAGTCTGCATACCGTTTTCCAGCTGTTTTTCCCTTATGCCGCTTCCTTCTTTCAGTAAGTATCCTGCATCGTCAAGCAGTTTCCTTGCCTGTGTTAAGTCATATTGATATGGTTCTACTTCGTTTGAATTCAGAAAACTGTCAGGATTCAGAGGCGTTGGGGCCGCCGCCGCATTTGAAAGGTATACGGCCTCAATTATGCTTTCCACAGGAACAGTGCATGCAATGGCCTTTCGTACATTTTTGTCATTAAATACTTCTTTTCCAAAATTAAATCCTAAAAAATCATAATAGTTATCAATATAGCTGTATTTTTTGCTTCCGTCGTCAAAATCAAACTTTCCAAGCATTGTTTCGTCGGCTATTACAGTATCTGTAATACGCTGGCTGAATGTATAAATATCCGTATCAGAATCTGTTGTAATAGAAACTATTATATTTTCTATAGCAGGTTTTTGAGTAAAACTGTTGTCAGCCGCAGTAAGCCTTAATTCCTTAGCGGCCGTATAGCTTTCAAATTTATACGGCCCGCTTCCCATCGGAGCAAAATCTACCTCGCCGCCGCTGCTATAATATGATGAAGGTATAACCGGAAAACTCATAGAATAAACATTGCCCACATAGGCATTATTAAATTTAACATTAACTGTCAGATCGTCGGCTTTGCCGAAACTTGCCACATTTTCGGCACAGGCTTTATATACTGAATTTTCAGACGATGATTTTATAACGCCGAGCGAATATATTACGTCGTCGGCCGTTATACTGCTTCCGTCGTGCCATTTAAGCCCGTCTTTAAGTTTGATTGTCAAAAGCGTTCCTTCTTCTGTGTAATACCAGCTTTCAGCTATAGATGGCGACGGCTTGTATGTGCTGTCGATACCTATCAGAGGTTCAAACATAATCTTTAATATTGAATCCACTGTTTCCTCTTCGTTTAAAAGCGGATTAAGAGTTGACGCAGTACGCATGCTTAACGAAAGTTCTTTATTGTCTTTTTTGCTCATTTTGTCAGCTTCTCCGATTTGGGACGCCACTAAAGCTACGCTGTCCTCATCCTTATTGCCGCATGCCGTCAACATAAGTACGGCTATAATAAACAAAATAATAAATTTTTTCATATTTTCTCCAATTTAATATATATAATCATAAACTTTTTTAATTGCCGTCACTTTCATAACATATTTTTGAGTTTCTTCAAACGGTATTGTATGCAGCGTCCTTAAATCCGACGAATATTCGCCGTCCTCAAGCCATCCGCTTACATTGCCGCTTCCCGCATTATATGCTGCAAGGGCAGTTTCAATTTCAAAATCATACTGCTTTGATAGTACATTCAGATACCAACACCCAATATGTATATTTATCTCAGGTTCAAACAGCATTTCGGGAGAAAATCCTTCTATCCCTATTTCTTCCGCCCCCCATGTTCCGGTTCTGTCCGTAATCTGCATAAGGCCTTTTGCGTCTTTAACTGAAACGGCAGATTCGTCAAAATTGCTTTCAACAAATATTACCGCGTAAACAAGGTTTTCGTCCAAATCGTATTCGGCCGAATATTTTTCTACCAGTTCGCCGTATTTTCTGATAAATATCGAAGGCAGTATTATGTATCTTACTATAGCGGCCAAAGCTCCGATAACTATTATTGTCATCACAAGCTTTTTAAAAAAATTTTTAAAATTAAAGCAATAAAACATCTTATTCTCCTATATGTTACGGTTTATAATATTTATAAACCTGCTCCTTCAAATCATCAATACTGCCGCTGTTATATATTACCACATCCGCATGGCTCTCGTAATAACTCCATGGCTTTTGTGAAGCAATGCGGTTTTTTCCATGTTCGACGTCAATTTTGTCGCGTTCTATAATCCTCTTGAGCCTTGTGCTTTCATCCGCATATACGACCCACACTTCAGTGCATAACGACTTAAAATTGCCTTCAAGAAGAAGCGGCGCGTCAATTACGGCAGTTTTTCCTTCCGATTCTGCTTTTTTCAATTCCATAGAAATCTCTTCAAAAATATATTTATGGGTACAGCTGTTTAAAAAATCAAGCTTTTCGCCTTTGTCTTTAAACACTATTTCCCCAAGCTTTTTCCTTATAATCTCCCCGTCTCCGTCCAAAACAGAACTGCCGAAATATCCGACTAATTCATTATAAGCCGGTTTCCCTTTTAATATTATGTCATGCGCTATCTTATCAGAATCAATTATAAAAGCGCCCATATCAAATAACAGTCTGTTGACAACTCCTTTGCCGCTTCCCGTTCCGCCGGTTAAACCGATTATTTTCAATTAAAACACCTCTTATTTTGTTTCATACCAACTTCTGCCGATTTTTACATCTGCAACCATAGGCACTTTCAGATGCACGGCATTTTCCATATTTTCTTTTAAAAGTTTTGAAACCGCGTCTATTTCATCTTTATGAGTTTCAATTAAAAGTTCGTCATGAACTTGAAGTATAAGCCTTGATTTCAGGTTATTTTTTATTAAAGCGTCGTGTACTTTAACCATTGCAATTTTTATAATATCAGCGGCGCTTCCCTGTATCGGCATATTCATCGCAACCCTTTCGCCAAAAGAACGTTGAACAAAATTCGACGAACTTAATTCCGGCATCGGCCTTCTCCTTCCAAATATTGTCGAAACATATCCGTTTTCCTTTGCATTTTTAATTGTAGTATCCATATAAATTTTAATATTCGGATATTTATGAAAATAACTTTCTATATATTCTTCCGCTTCTTTTCTTGTAATGCCTAAATCTTGGCTAAGGCTGAAAGCCCCAATTCCATATACTATTCCGAAATTAACTGCTTTTGCATTGCTCCTCTGTAAAGACGTTACGTCTTCAAAAGGTATGTTAAGAACTTGGCTGGCGGTCAGCCTATGGATATCCTGTCCCTCTTTAAAGGCGTTTATAAGAGTTTCGTCGTCCGCCATATCGGCCAATACCCTCAATTCAATTTGCGAATAATCGGCGTCAAGAAATACAAACTCATCGTTTGTCGGAATAAAGACTTTCCTAAGCTCCCTTCCAAGCTCAAGACGTACCGGTATGTTCTGGAGATTAGGCTCTGTGCTGCTTATCCGCCCTGTAGCGGTTATAGTCTGGTTAAATGTAGAATAAATTTTTTCGGTTTCTTTATTCATAACATTTAATAGCCCGTCCGCATAGGTGCTTTTTAATTTTGAAATTTGGCGGAAATAAAGTATCTTTTCAACTATAGGGCTTTCAAATTTTAATTTTTCCAAAACTTCTGCCGCTGTTGAATAGCCTGTTTTTGTTTTTTTGCTTCCTTTAAGCCCTAATTTTTCAAATAATATAACGCCAAGCTGCTTAGGTGAATTTATATTAAACTCCTCTCCTGCCAGGCTGTATATTTCGCTAGTAATCGTTTCCAATTCGGCTTCAAGCATCGACTGGTATTTTAAAAGTTTCTCTTTATCAACTTTAATGCCGTATTTTTCCATATCGCTAAGCACAAAAAGAAGAGGCATTTCAATTTCATAGAATAACTTTTCCTGATTATTATCCTTAATCTGCTTTTCCATAACAGGCTTGGCCATACTTATTATTTCAGCCTGTACAGCGGCAAATTCCAACAGTTCGTCATTAGTTAGGGAAAGGAGCGGCCTTTTGCTTTTTCCTTTGCCTAAAACTTCTTCCTCGCTTTTTACGGACAATTTAAGAAATTCCGACGCTATGTCGTCGCAGTAATAAGTATCCCTTGTTGGGTTTAAAATATAAGCCGCTATTGCCGTATCAAAAGCAGCTCCTTTTAGTTCGATTCCGATTTTCCTTAGAAGCGAAATATCATTTTTTATATCATGTCCGGTTTTAATAA
Organism: Anaerotignum faecicola; assembly: GCA_024460105.1. Classification (NCBI taxonomy): domain Bacteria; kingdom Bacillati; phylum Bacillota; class Clostridia; order Lachnospirales; family Anaerotignaceae; genus Anaerotignum; species Anaerotignum faecicola. The sequence goes on along the minus strand of JANFXS010000007.1, from coordinate 121,542 downwards.
TTTCACCATTCTCAAAGAAACCTTTGGACATTTTTTTAAAGCTTTCAAGAGATATTTCATTTCCTATCGGCGCGAAAACTCCTCCGCCGTTTTCATAATAAATACTTACCCCGACTAATTCTTCATTTTCGCAGAAAAGTATATATGACACTTCATTTCCGTTATTAATGCCTGAAATATAGTCGTTAAATTCAAACTTTGAATTTAAAATTTTATATTTTTTACTTGTTTGATTTTCTTCCTTATTATTAACTATAAATCTGTTAAGCATAGATTTAAATTCGTATTTTTTTATAAGTTGGTACGCTTCGTCACTTATTGCCGTTCCTATTACCGGCATATGTTCCAGATCCAGCTCCACGGGAACATCCCTTACAATAGTTGCCAAAAATTTGCTTAACAGGGCTTGCTCTCGAAACTCTTTCAAATTTTTGGAGGCTTTCTGAGGTTTTATATTATCAACATTTTCTATAGCGTTTTCAACAGTTTTGAATTCCTGTATAATTTTAACTGCAGTTTTTTCACCTATAGAGGGGACCCCGGGAATATTATCAGACGTATCTCCCATCAATGCTTTGACGTCGATAAATTCGGAAGGGGTAACTCCATACTTTGCTATAACATCGGCCGCATAGTAGTCTTCCGTTTCAGTTTTGCCGCCTTTTGTTTTCGGTATCCTTACTTTCAGTTTATCGCTTGCTATCTGTAAAAGGTCGCGGTCGCCGGAAACGACAATAGTTTCCATTCCGTTTTCTTCGGCAATCCTTGAAAGTGTGCCGAGTATGTCGTCCGCTTCAAACCCTTCAAATGAATATTGCTTTATATTTAATGCGGACAAAAGTTCTTTAAGCGCAGGCATCTGTTCCGCAAGTTCATCGGGCATACCTTTTCTTGTACCCTTGTAGCCGTCATATTTTATATGCCTAAATGTCGGCGCTTTTAAATCGAAAGCTATTCCGAGATAATCCGGCTTGTCTTCGTCAATAAGTTTAAACAATATGTTAAAAAAGCCATAAATGGCATTTGTATACTGTCCGTTTGAATTTGTTAACAACGGAACGCCGTAGAAAGCGCGGTTTACAATACTGTTTCCGTCAACAAGCATTATTTTTTTATTCATAAAATCCTCCATAACTACTTATATATGCATATTGTTATCATTATACACCATCGGAGTGAAAAACTACAGAAAAAATTTTTAACGAAAAACGACATTACTCTTAAAATAAAATATTCCAAAGTTTAATTAATGAAGTTCTTAATTGAAGTATTTTAGTGCTTTATATAGTTTTATAAAAATTAAAGTTTTAATTTTTTTCTTGCGTATGGCATTTCAGGCATTTATACTAAAATTATTATTGCAGTTATACTGGCAAACGGAGGCGGTACTTTATTGGAATAGGTCTGTTAATTTTTGTATTCATAATTGTATGTATTACTTCGGTTATTGTCGGAATACGGATATCTAAAAACAAAAATATGTTTATTAAGAAATATCCAAAATTACTTTAAAATGTTATTATGATATATACTGGATTACCGTGATGTTTTTATTTTCCATAAGCAGCGAACTGTTTCCTCTTAATTTTCCGAAGGCATATTTACTTCTGTTTTCATACGGAGCCATAGGAATATCGCTTGTTACCGCCTACGGGAAAAATCACGGCAAAAAAATTTATTTTTTAGTAACATTATTAACGATAATCGGTATGGCATGCAGATATATTTTGGAATACGGGGAAGTTTCCAATATTTACAATTTTACAGTTTTTAATATCATTCTTTATGCTGTTGCATCGCCGGTATTCACAACTTCTGTATACTGCCTGTTGCCTAAGATACATTGATAAAGAAAAAATAAAAAATATTCCAATGCAGAGATTATAACATTACGAAAGGAAAAATAATATGACAAAGAAAGATATACTTGAATTAAAGCGACGCTTGAAAAAAAACGAATGTACTTTTACAAAAATGTGCGGATGCTATGTTGACGGCAACAAAAATATTATTTTAAACATCAACGAAACATTCTTAAATCTGGAGGACGACGAATTTTATAAATATCTTGAAATTGCAAAAAAAGTTCTTTCCGGCACATTAGGCAATAATATACTTGAACTTGAGTTTTCCGCAACAGATGAAGATATGAGCATGCAGAAATACTTGTATGGCCTTAAAGACAGCAAACTGAAAAATGAAGCGCTTCTTCAAAGGCTGTATGAACAAATAATAAAAAATTACGATTATGCCGGAAATTACCTGATTCTTATTTTCCATGATGCTTACGATGTAATAACAAGAAGCAGCGACAACTCAAAACTTGACGAATCGGAAGAAGTTTATGAATATATTCTATGCGCCGTTTGTCCTGTTGAACTTACGGAAGCCGGACTTGGATACAGGGAAGATGAAAACCGTATTGGCGTACGAAACAGGGACTGGGTTGTAGAAATGCCCGAAACAGGATTTGTTTTTCCGGCTTTTACCGATAGGAGCAGCGATATACATTCAATTATGTATTATACAAAAAATGCAAAAAAGCCGCACAGTGAGTTTATGGAGGATATTTTAAACTGCATTCCGAAAAGGACAATAGCCGAAGAAAAAGAAATCTTTAATTCTATAATTAAAGATTCAATAGAACAAAAAGATGAAAAAGACGATATATATATTGAAATACAAAAAAACTTAAACAGCGTTGCCGAAGAAATGGTTTCTTTTACAGCTCTTGATGATGACGCGCTTGTTTTGACTAATGAGAAAATACATAAAGTTGTATCCGAAAGCAATATACCGGAAAATGTAAAAGAAAAAATCGAAAAACTTTACGAAAGTGAATTTACACAGGCCCCTCCTCTTTTTAAAAACTTAATTGATGAAAAAGCTATTGCGGAAAATGAGCAAAAAGAAAAAACAAAAGAACTTCAAAAACAAGTACAATCTTTAAAATCTGAACTTGAAGAAATAAATTCCGAAAAAAATATACATTCGGCAATCATATTAAATTGTCCTGAAGAAAAGGCTGCAAAAATAAGGCCTCAGATTATAGACGGCCAAAAATATATAATTGTGCCCGTTGATGATGGCGAAACGGCAAATATAAATGGCGTTGACATTGACTTTTTATAAAACGCATGAAACGGCCTGATAATTTCGGGCCGTTTCCGCTGTTTATGGAGAGTAAACATTTTCCCTTATAATTAAACGGTATATGATATTGCAGAAACATCACAATACACGCAATTTATAAGGGTAAAGATTTTTTGCTTTTTTATACACAGCAAATACGGTGCCAATATTAAATTAATTCTAATAATAAAAATAAAACAATATAAATTTCAGAATATTTAAAGACATTAAGTCGAAAATTGCAATATTTTTTAATTGTAAAGGAATTAACTGTTAATGCTCTTAAGTTTTAAAAAAATAAAATATATGCATATTTACATTGAAAAATAAAATAAGGATTTTATTTTGTCTTAAAACCAATTAAAAAAAGCTGTTTTGAAAAAAATCATAATATGCATATTTACATATTTAATTTATTTTATACTTTGCAAGTTTTCTTGAAATCGTAGATTGATCTGCTTTAAGTTTCTTAGCAACTGCCGTTCCGCTTCCGTAAATTTTCATATACTCCGTTAAAATCGCCTTTTCATATTCTGCAACCATATCCTTCAAAGAGGCGTCCATTATATTTTCAAAATTAACAGATATATCGTTTCCCCTTACGTTAACTTTAATAATCCCTAAAGCTTCATATGCATCCCTAAGCGTAATCCTGTCGCCTGAACTTTGAATTATTAGCCTTTCAACTATATTCCGCAATTCGCGCACATTTCCCGGATAATCTTCTCCCGCAAGATATTTGATTGCATCGCTGTCTATAGTTTTCGAAGTACCGTACTTTGCATTAAAAAGCCTTATAAAGTGTTCTACAATAAGAGGTATGTCTTCACGCCTTTTATCAAGCCCGGGAATAGCAATTTCAATTACATTAAGCCTGTAATATAAGTCTTCCCTGAATTTCTTTTCGGCAATCATTTCACGCAATGGCGCGTTTGTTGAAGCGATAAGCCTGAAATCTACATTTATCGTTCTGCTCCCGCCAATACGCCTAACTTCATGATCCTGAAGAACCCTTAGAAGTTTTGACTGCAAACTTAACGGAAGTTCCCCTATTTCATCAAGTAAAAGCGATCCGCCGTCCGCTACTTCCAAAAGCCCTTTTTTTCCTTTTGGGTTTCCTCCCGTAAATGCCCCGGGCTCGTAACCGAAAAGTTCAGATTCCAAAAGCTGTTCGGGTATTGCCGCACAGTTAATTTTAACAAACGCCTTATCTTTCCTCTTGCTTTCAGCGTGTATTATATCCGCTATATGCTCTTTCCCAGAACCGGATGGGCCGAATATCAAAACTGTTACGTCGCTTTCCGCAACCTTTTTTGCACGTTCAACTATTTTCTGCATTATATTGCTTTGGTAAACAAGATTGCCTTTTTTATCAAGCGTTTTTTTTAGGTTTTCATATTCGTTTTCAAGCTTTTCTTTGTAAGCTTCAATTTCTGATATTTTCTCTTTTATCTGAGCCAGTTCGGAAACGTCAAGAAGGTAATTAAGAACATACTTTATTTTACCTGTTTCGTCCTTTATAGGCACGCCCTGAACTTGAAATACTTTTCCGTTCGATACTTTCTGCGTAAGCATAACCTCACTCTGGCTTTTAAGTACGCTTACAGTTGCGGAATTCGTTACCGTTTTTTCTTTTTCAACCTGAAACATGGTTTTTCCCATATATTTACTGTAATGCTGGCCTGTTATCCGCCCCTGCGCCTCATTCAGAAACAACACCCTGCCGTTTCCGTCGGTTATATTAATTCCTAAAAAAGGGTTATGCAAGAGTTTATTATATAATATTTCTTTAAGGTCTTCCGGAACTTTTCCTCTGCCGTTGTCTTCCATATATTAATCACCTTTCATTCAAAAAGCCCTTATATCACCAATTATTTATTATGTTGTAAAATAATTTAAGATGTTTGTAACAGAAATCCAAACAAAAGTACAGATGCTATGCTGTAAATACAGTTAAAATTTTACAATATCATTTCATAAAATTTTATTTAAAATTACAGACTACATGAAAATTATAAATGTTTTTCAAAAAAAAGTAAACTGTTTGCAGACATAATCATTAATTTTTTATATAAAATACAAAAAAGGCATATACCCAAAATAACAGGTTTTATGCCTTTTTATGATATATGCTATATTTTAATATCCAAGCGGTTCGCCGACAAGTATAACTTTAACTCTGTTTGGAATTTTTGAATGTCTTAAAACATGCATACTGCAGCAAATACATTCAGGAGAATTGCAGTCATGGCATGTACCGTCGACACGGCAAGGCGTTTTAATATCAAACCTTGCGGCGTTAATCGGCGCCGCCGTGCTTCTTGCCCTTTTGAATGCACTGTCCAAATCCTGAGTAACCTTATTTAAACCAACAATAAAAAGTACATTTTTAGGCCCGAATGTAATTGCCGCAACCCTGTTTCCCAATCCGTCAATATTAACAAGCTCGCCGTCCTCGGTAATTGCATTTGTGCTTGTAATGAACCAATCCATCGAAAAAGCTTTTCTCATGCCTTCCTGAAGCTTCACAGGATCGTCGCATGTATCACGATCAAAAACATCATAATTGCCTTCGATAAAAGCTTTTGCAAGCCCTATGTCCCTCACAGACATTGTGCCGCCCCATGTCATAGAACTGCCTTCCGGCACAAGTTCAAGGGCTTTTTTAACGGCTTCCTGAGCTGTAGGACAGTAGTATCCTTCCATATTGCGCTTTTTAAGGCCTTTTATAATCCTTTCGGCCAACAATTCATTTCTTAATTCTAACGGTGTTGCCATATTGTTTTCCCCCTTTAAACAAATTAACTTCTGGTTTTGTATAATTGCTGTTAATAGTTAATATTATCAGCACGATCGTTTTAAATTATTTGTTTAACATGAAATATTTTCATCACTTACCGCTTTTATACTCTTTATATGCCAAAATTGCCGCCATTGTTTTAATATCATGTATTTTGCCTGAAAATATCATTTCAACGGCTTCATTTACGCTGTGCCTTTCAAGCTCTATAAATTCATCAGGATCCGGATTGGGAGCGCCTTTTTCTAAATTTTCGGCTATATAAAGATACACTTTTTCGGTACATATTCCTATTGCCATATATGAATCGCTTATAAAATACGGCGTTTCGCACTTATATCCGGTTTCCTCTTCCAATTCCCTTTTTGCGGCTTCAACGGGTTCTTCACCTTTTTCAATCATTCCGGCCGGAATTTCCAAAATAAAGTCCCTTGCCGCATGGCGGTATTGGCGCACAAATATAATATTTCCGTTTTCGTCAACGGGAATAATGCCAACGGCATGGCCTCTTACAACAGTTTCCCTGACAGTAACATTTCCGTTGGGCATTACAACTTTATCCTTATGAATTTCCATTACTTTCCCCTTATAAACACATTGACTGTCAATAGTTTCATAGCTCATGCCGTTACCTCCGTTTTTTAATTATAATTATGCATAAATGAATTACTCTAATTCTTTAACAAATTCTTCTATCCTGTCCATACCCTTTTTAATATTTTCCATTGATATTGCATATGAAAGCCTTATATACTCCGGCATACCGAAATCAGCACATGGAACAACTGCCGTAAGTTTATTTTCGAGGAGCAAAGATGCAAAATCAGCGGCCGATTTTATCTCTAAACCGTTATATCTTTTTCCAAAAGTTTTTGAAACATCTATAAAAAGATAAAACGCGCCTTCAGGTTTAAGCGCCGAAATTAAAGGTATAGCTTCCTCTCTTTCGTATATATAATCACAGCGTTTTTCAAATTCTTTTCTCATTTGTTCAACACATTCCTGTGAGCCCGTAAGGGCAGCCAATGCGGCCTTTTGCGCCACAGAATTGGCATTTGACGTCATGTGGCTTTGAAGCGAACCGATACATTTTGCAATTGCCGGAGAACTTGCAGAATATCCTATTCTCCACCCTGTCATGGCATAGCTTTTTGAAACCCCGTTAATTACTATTGTCCTGTCATAAATTTCTTTTCCTAAAGAAGCGATGCTTATATGCTTTTTGTCTTTATTGTATATCAGCTTTTCATATATTTCATCTGAAATTACAAGCAGATCTTTTTCAACCGCAAAGTCGGCAATAGTCTTAAGGTCGGCTTCTGATGAAATCATGCCGGTCGGATTTGAGGGCGTTGTGAGCATGATTGCCTTCGTTTTATCTGTATATGCCTTTTCAAGCTCTTCTCTTGTAAGCATAAAATTGTTTTCTTTTTTTGTCTGTACGATTATCGGAACGCCGCCTGCGATTGTTACCATTGCAGAATAGCTTAGCCAGTATGGAGCAGGTATAATAACTTCATCGCCATCGTTAAGTATTGCCATAAACGTATTGGTTAAAGAATGTTTTGCACCGTTTGAAACAACAATCTGCCCGGGTTCGTATTCAAGGCCGTTATCTTCCTTAAGCTTTTTGCAAACCGCCTTTCTAAGTTCCATAGTTCCAGACGCCGGAGTATACCTTGTAAATCCACAGTTAATTGCCTCGACAGCCGCGTTCCTTATATGTTCCGGAGTATCAAAATCAGGTTCGCCTGCCGCAAAACCGACAACATCTTTCCCCGCTTCCCTAAGCTCCCCTGCTTTTGCCGTTATAACAAGGGTTGTCGACGGTTTAATGCTTAGAGCCCTTTTAGATAATTCCATATAATCACCTCAAAATATTTTATCCTTAAAATCACATTTAACATTTTATACCATAAAAATCTGTTTTGCAATAAATTTTGACCAATATATTTTAATCTGAACCGCCGTTAATTTTATTATATATGGAATTGATAAAAACATCTTATGCATTTCAAAAAAACATAAAATTCCGCATATATTCAAATAATTTTTGACAACACTCTCATAAAATTTTTATAACAAATTTTTTCGGCCGCCGTTTCGCCAAATCTTTTTTCTATGGACTCAAACAGGCTTTTAAGGCACGAAATATCATCAATTCCAGCAGGAGTATCATCAATACCGTCGAAATCGCACCCAAACCCGATATAATCAACTCCAAAAACTTTAACCATATGCTCTATATGTATAAGTACGTCATTTATCGCGGCTCTTGGCTTCCTGCTTAAAAAAACAGGGCACAAATTAATTCCAACCGCTCCGCCAGAATTTGCAACCGCTTTTAACTGAGCATCCGTTAAGTTCCTTTTAACATTTGTTTTCTTTCTGGAATTTGAATGGCTTGCAATAAACGGTCTTGAAGCAAATTTTGCAACATCCCAAAAACTATCGTCATTTAAATGTGAAACGTCTATAATCATGCCTAATTTTTCCATTTCTTTTATTGTTTCAAATCCAAACTCCGATATACCGCCACTTTTAACGCCTGCCCCACAGCCTATTTCATTTTTATAATTCCATGTGAGCGTCATTGCGCGTACGCCCCTGTTATAGAAAAAACGTAATTTTTCCAAACTGCCTTCTATAGCTTCTCCGCCTTCAAGCGAAAGTATCCCTCCAATTTTACCGTTTTTCCTACATTCTATAATATCCGAATATTTATTGCAGTGCGAAATTATATTTTCGTTTCTTTTAACTTGTTCATAATAAAAATCAAGCCTTCTGTTTGTTTCGTTAAACGCATCGCATAAATACTTCTTATCCAACCATACGGCAAAGATCTGAACCATAGAATTAAATTGACGCATGCGTTTAAGATCAATATGAAGATTATTTTCAAATAATTCCATATTGCTTTCATATGCTTTGCATACTGTGTCGCAGTGCGAATCAAACAAACTCAACATTTAATATCCTCCTAAATAAAACAAGATGCAGTGTTTCCGCATCTTGTTTAAAATCACTTATTATTTTATATGCAAAATTCCGTTAATATTATTCTTTTATAATTAAACCGGTATTTCCACTGTTAAGCATATCCTTATTTTTCTTATGCCCAATAGTAAGAGCCGGTATAACGCATATAACCAAGGCAAGATAACCGCAGTATTTATAGCCGACCGAAACAATTTTTGTAAGTCCAAATGAAGAAATACCCATACAAACTAAAATAGCAACTATTGATATAAATATACGACGTACAAATATATCGCTCATAACGCCTTTGGAATTTTTAAAAATTGAATTTTCAAGCCTTACTACAATACCGAAAATGCATGACACACCTGTCGATATTAAACAGCAGAACAAACATATTTTATAAAAATAGAATAAAAAGCTTATCCCAAGCTGCTCGCATACATAAAGATTTGGGAGTGTAATTGCATTAGCTTCCAAAATTCCGTCTTTCCAACCTACCAGCATCCATACCGCAAGAGCAACTCCAAAACCATTCATCAAAAACCCGATAAACGAAGCGCCTTTTATGCTTGTTTTGGTATTGAGATGTTCGCAGCATGCGATAACTGCCGGAACCGCAACACACTGGAAACCACAATAAATTATAGCTCTCCATAATGGATAAATCCACCCGCTAGGGGCGTCCATAGCTGAAACCGCCGCACCTACAACGTCAATACTCTTAATAAATCCAATAATATAAATAGTAAACCCTGATACAATAATAAGAATACCAAGTATTGTAGAAACTTTTCTGACAAGATCAGCGCCAAATATAATTAAGATAAATAACATAACTCCGACAACGATTGTTGCAAATATTATATGCATCGGTATAATTTCCTGTATCATTCCCGTTGCCGCAGAAATAACCCCTCCTACTGCCGCAAGCACTATACAGTAGTTAAACACCTCAAACAGTATGTATAACTTTTCATGAGGCCTGAAAAGGCACCTCATAACATCGCCGTAGCTCCTCGCATTAATAAGCTGGCTCATTAACATAAGTTCATAAAGAGCAAAAGATAAAATACCCATCGAAACAAGCGGGAAAATCATCCCCGGAACACCGTATATGGCATAATACTGCCATGCCTGATTACCTGTCGCAAACCCTGCCCCGGCATGTGTTGTAAACCAAACTGAAGCAACCGAAAACATCGCGGCAAAACCAGCCTTTTTAACATTCCCAGACGTCATAAAACTCCTCCTTTTAACCTCTGCATATAAATAATAAGTAATTGGCAAAACTTAGAATCTCAACAAAACCCCTTCCTTAAAACTTTGGTTTAGTATACCAATTAATGGAATTGATGTCAATAAATTTGAAATTATAATAACACATATTTTTCAATCCTTTTGTAAAAATTAATAAAATACATCAGTTTAAATTATGTAATGAAATTATAAATCCATTCTACAGTCTTAACTTTAAATTGAGTATAAAAAAACAGGCCGCGATTTATCGGCCTGTTTTTTTATATTTTGATATTATTTATTTTCAGTTTCTTTTTTTCTTTTTTCAATTACTTTCTGCTGTATTTCAATAGGCGCTTCTTCATACCTTTCAAATTTACAGTTATATTCCCCACGGCTTTGAGTTATGGATCTGAGATCCGTGCAGTATTTATACATTTCACTAAGCGGAACTTCTGCAAAAATACGCATGTTTTTCCCTTCAGGATCCATTTTAAGTATACGGCCGCGTCTTTTATTAATATCTCCCATTATATCGCCCATATATTTTTCAGGCATAAGAACTTCTACCTTACCTATCGGTTCAAGTATTGTAGGTTTCGCCTGCGCAAGACCGTCTTTAAAAGCCATTGCAGTTGCCATTTTAAAAGCCATTTCACTTGAATCTACAGGGTGATAGCTTCCGTCAATAAGCGTGGCCTTTAAACCTACAACAGGATATCCGGCAAGAACGCCGTTGTTAATACACTCCTGAATTCCTTTTTCAACAGCGGGGAAGTATGCTTTCGGAACAGAACCGCCAAATATTTTTTCTTCAAAAACATATTGTTGAGTCAAATCTCCTGACGGTTCAAAAACCATAAGTACGTCTCCATACTGCCCATGCCCTCCGGACTGTTTCTTATATTTGCCCCTTACTTCAACACGGGACTTAATCATTTCCCTAAACGGAATGATAGGTTCTTCAAGCTCAGCTTCAATCTTATATTTATTTTTCAGTTTTTCAATGAGTATATCAAGATGCTGTTCGCCTATGCCATACACTAACGACTGTTTTGTTTCCGTATTGACTTCGGTTTTTATTGTAGGATCTTCCTCGCGTAGTTTCGTAAGGGCGGCAGATATTTTATCCTCGTCGCCTTTTCCTTTTGGTTTTATTGCCATAGAATGTACGCTCTCAGGGAAATTAATCTTAGGTAGTACAACAGGGAAATCTTTAGAACAAAGCGTATCCTGGGTTGTAGTATTCGTAAGTTTTGAAAGCGCGCCAATATCTCCGGCACAAAGTTCGTCAACTTCAATTTGCTCCTTTCCCCTTACAACATATATATGTGAAGCTTTCTCAAGCGTATCCTTATTTGGGTTATAAATTGTCATATCCTTTGTTAATTTACCGCTCATTACACGGAAAATATTAAGCCTTCCTATATATGGGTCTGCTATTGTTTTAAATACAAAGGCTGAAAAATGGTCGTCGACATCGTTTCTTCTTTCAACCTTTCCTCCAACTTTGAAATCATCGCATTCAATTACAGGTCTGCATATATTCGACGCCGGAATATACTTAACTATCGCATTCATAAGAACTTTTATCCCGTATCCTAAAGTTACGGCGCCGCAAAGTACGGGAGCGACAGCCCCGCTCTTAATACCGGCATTAAGCCCTCTATATATTTCATCTTGAGTTAATTCTTCATCATTAAAATATTTTTCAAGCAGTTCATCGTCCGCTTCGGCTGCTGCTTCAATTAACATTCCTCTGAGGCTTTCAACTTCGCCCATCATAATTTCCGGAACTTCAGCCTCCACAAGTATTTTACCCGCTTTGCTGTCTTGAATAAGGCGCGCTTCTCTTTCTATACAATTAATAAAACCTATAAATTTTCCTTCATCATCGCGTAAAGGTATTTGGAACGGAGCTATTGCTTTACCGAATTTTTTACGCATCTGGCCAAGAGCAACATTGAAGTCGGCATTATCGTCATCCATCTGATTAACCAATACCATTCTAGGCATATTGTATTCTTCGCAATAATCCCATGCTTTTTCCGTACCTACTTCCGGCCCTGATTTTCCAGAAACGACAATCAAAGCTGCGTCCGCAACGCTTAAAGCCGCCCTAACTTCGCCTACGAAATCAAAATAGCCCGGCGTATCAATAAAATTGATTTTTGTGTTAAGCCATTCTACAGGGATTATTGAGCTTTGTATGGAAACTTTTCTTTTAATCTCTTCCGGGTCATAGTCGCTTACGGTATTTCCCTCTGTAACCTTGCCAAACCTTTTGGTCACGCCTGAGAAATAAAGGGCTGATTCTGTGACTGATGTTTTACCGCATCCGCTGTGACCCAATACCACAATGTTTCTGATTTCACCTGTCGCATAAGTTTTCATAAGCCTACCTCCAATGTTATTTATATAGTATAAATTTGTTTATAATACTATAAAGTCTTTGAACATATGTCCAACCAACTTTATAAATTTATATTCTACATATGTTATAAATATCCTTTTAGCCAAACAAAAAAAATATATTTTCATCAATTTTATACAAAAAACAATACTGATATATATCAGTATTGTTGACCTAATTCGTTCTTTTCCGAATAATTTGCACGCATGATAATCCGAATAATATTCCCGTTCATCTTAAATTTCGTCCATCAACGGCCATATATTTATTTTTACTGTAATTCCCCATGTTGATAATATAACGGCAAATTCTCAATTCCCGTCATAAAGTCTTATTTAACCGTCAAATATATTTTTTAGTTAATATAAAACGTCATATGTTCTTCTTCCAAGATAATTTACCGTCATCAAAACTTTCAATCTAACCTTTTATACTTATTCTTAGCATAAAAAATACTATTGCCATTGTTTTTATCCGGCGGTTCACATCGCCTTTAAAAAATATTAGACCACATGTATTTATTAAAAATCTTGACGAATATTCATTTTTCAATATTGACTTTTTTCTAAATTTTCAATATTTGATTTAAACGCATATCTTTTGCTGCCTGCTAAAATTTTATATATTAAAAACCGCCGAAAATCTTTATAGCTTATTATTTTAAAATACTTTTTCTTTCTGTATAGTCAATTTGTGTCTGCTTTTCAGAATATCTGCTTTTTAATTTCAGTAAAAAAGGAACGTATCGCAGTAACGTCCCTTTTTAATCGAAATTATGTTTTTATAATTTAATTTTATTCAGTTTAAGAATGATTTTAGAAAATCATAGATTAAAATATTTTTGATATAATATCTGCTAGAAACCTGTAACTTCAACAATTTTATACGCCGTACATGACTGATCTGTTACTAAGGCTCTGAACTTCCATACTGTACCCGGCTCAAGATTATTAATATTGTCTAAAGTTGAGCCGATTTGTGTTTCTCCGTTATACAGATTTATTGTAACTTGTGCGTATGAATATGTTTTATTTGAGTTATTTCTTATTTCTCCGGTTATATAGCTAAACATGCCGTCACTTTCTGTTGATGTATTTAATACCTCAAGATCCGGCCTGTTGATAATATCATTTGGAGTTGTAACTACTGCGCCATCCTTATAAACCGCTTCGCCATTATATGTAACTCCCCCAACAGTACCATTATTCAGATACAGTAAAACTACCCCTTTTGATGAATATTCCGTTTCTAATATGTAGCATTTAATATCTCCGCTGTCGGCTTCTTCATTATGTACAATATCATCAATTTCTTCAATGCCGCATTGCTTTAAAGTATCTATAATTGCCGTCTGCTGTTCTTCAGATACCCCGGCAACATCAACAAACGAATTACTTTCAACTCCACTGCTTTCAGAACCTGATGCACTGCCGTCGGGATTACTGCTTGTGCCTTTTGAACCCAATGAAACCAAAACTGCTATTATTACCAATATTACAATTACAGTTATTAGGCATCCTTTTTTCTTTCCTTCCTTTTTAACCTGGCTGCTGCCGCTGTCGGACCCTGTTGGTATTTTTCTGCTGTTTTCTGAATTTGTTTTTGAATTTTGACTATCGTCGAATTTTGCTCCACAATTTCCACAAAACCGAGCCCCATTTTCAATTTCTTTGCCACATTGTTTGCAAAACATAACCAATACCTCCATTTTATTTATAAATTATGCCATTATTATACACAATTATAATATTTATTTCCATAAAACCTAACATCAGTCATAAATACGAAATAAACTTATTTTTTTTACACATTATGAAATAAATTTTAAATAAAAAATGTAAACAAGGCGGTTATAAATTATTTTTTTGCATTACAACGCTTACTATACATATTGTTTTGTTTGCGTCGGTAAAATAGCGCCAAACTCTACAAAACGAAATTATGCGGCAATATTCGAATATACAATCTGAACCCGTAAAGACGCGGATATTACAAGAATTTTCTATTCCTCTATAAACATTTGCAAAAAATTATAAGATAATTCCGGATTGCAACAGTACACATGCCTTGCATGGAAGATTTTCCGTATTTCGTCATTGCATACGCTTGCCGCAATAGCAACTCAAAGACACTTAAGCCAAGAGAACCTTGCGGAAAGCGGCTGTTTCTCTGCTGCTGCCGATTATAACCGTGTGTAACTTTGCTAATTTCAGTATAAAAATACATAAAAAATACGGCACAAACATGCCGTACTTTTCAATCAAAATATTTTATTAAATCTCTATCAACTCATAATCCATTGTGCCGACGCCAATTTTTTCTGCATGAACAAGACAGCCTCTCCAATCGGTTGTCGGATGCATATGATTAAAATGATCGCCAGACTCTTGTTCAAGAGCGCATCCATGTATAACAGGCTGTTTATTCGCCATATCGGCACAAGCGGCATCAATAGCGACAGGATCAAAAGATGCAAACATTCCTACATCCGGTATTAAAGGAAGATCGTTTTCTGCATGGCAGTCGCAGTATGGAGAAACATCAATAAGCATATTTATGTGGAAAGACGGCCTGTCTTTGACAACTGCATATGCATATTCTGCCATCTTACAATTAAATGACTCCACGGATACACCGTAATCGGGTTTAACGGCGTCAACAGGACAGACAGATATGCATCTTCCGCATCCAACACACTTGTCTGTATCAATTTTTGCTTTCTTCTCAGGAAAACTTATTGCGCTATGAGCACAAATTGATGCGCATTTTCCGCAGCTAATACATCTTTTCGCGGAAATAAAAGGTTTTCCGTCGCTATGCATTTCCATCTTTCCTGCACGGCTTCCGGAACCCATTCCAAGATTTTTAATTGCGCCGCCGAATCCTGCCTGTTCATGCCCTTTAAAATGGTTCAACGATATTATAATGTCAGCTTCCATAATAGCGGCTCCGATCTTTGCTTCTTTGACATATTCGCCGTTTATAGGAACGTTAACTTCATTAAGCCCCTTTATTCCGTCTGCAATTATAACATGACATCCCGTTGTGAACGGACTGTATCCATTTTCATATGCCGCTTCCATATGCTCTATTGCATCTTTCCTTCTTCCTACATATAAAGTATTGCAGTCAGTTAAAAAAACCTTCCCTCCGAGGCTTTTAACTAAATCTGCTATAACTTTGGCATAATTATGCCGAAGATAGGCCAAATTGCCCGGTTCCCCAAAGTGTATTTTAATGGCTGTAAACTTTTTATTAAAATCTATATTTTCAATGCCTGCCGCCCTGACAAGCTTGTCCAGCTTCTGCAAAAGGTTTTCACCGGGCTTAGCCCTCAAATTGGTAAAATATACCTTGGACTTTTCCATATTTATATCCTCCTGTTTTTTAAATTAATAAAATAAAATCTCCTTTTACGGACATAATATAAATATACCATTGAAAGGAGGTAATTATTCATGGCTAAAAACACTTGTATAGCATGTACGGTTCAGCAGTGCGCGCATCACTGCGGCAGCGAAAACTATTGTTCGCTTAACGCAATTACAATCGGTACTCATGAAATTAATCCTACACAGGATCAATGTACAGATTGCAAATCTTTCAAACGCAAATAATCCCTTTTTCGGACCCTATTAAAACTTTCTGATTTTAATTTTGAACGCGTAATTCAATTTACCGAGATAATATTTTTATCCTCTGCATGTTTTACGCCGCGCAAATAGTAACTTTGCAAAGCCGGAAATCTAATTTAGATTAGTTTTCCGGCTTTTTCAAATTCAATTACATCTTTTCTGGTTCAGGATACTCTTCGCCGAATTTTTCAACTGTTATCTCGGTAATAACCTGAGGCTCAACCGGCATATCTCCCCTGCCGGTTTTAACATTTGCCACTTTATCTACAATTTCCATTCCCTCGATTACTTTTCCGAAAGCCGCATACGCTCCGTCGAGATGAGGGGCGGCTTTGTGCATAATAAAGAACTGGCTGCCGGCTGAATTCGGGTTCATCGCACGCGCCATAGAAATAACGCCCGGTTCATGTTTCAGGCTGTTTTCAAAACCATTTTGTCCGAACTCGCCTTTGATTGTATAGCCCGGGCCTCCCATTCCAGTGCCCTCCGGGCATCCTCCCTGAATCATAAATCCGCTTATAATCCTGTGGAAAGTAAGATCGTTGTAATACCCCTTTTCAATAAGAGAAATGAAATTATTAACTGTATTTGGGGCAATTTCAGGATATAATTCAATTTTTAATGTGTCTTCACCGTTTATTTTCATTGTAACTATTGGATTTTTATTCAATTTTAATCATCCTTTCAAAAATCGATATTATACAATAATTAATTATTTTAACATAACTTTTCCCACAGGTCAAAATAAATCGGAATAATGCCGATATTATTTGATGTAATATAAACTACTCAGTACGAATATCATGTAAATAGCTAGAGGAGGTGTTAAATTGAAAAATAAAAGGCTTATATCTGCCGGACTTATAACGCTGTTTTTAGTATTAATGGTAGTAAAGATTTACGGCGTTACCGACATACTCACACTGGATCTTGTAAGAGACCGCGAAAATCCCGAATCACGAAAAAAAATTGCCGAGATAGTTCTTAATGATGCCGGAGTTTCCGACCAGTACCAACCGGAAGAAGTCATGAGCATAAGGACTTTCTACGGCGACTTAACCGGCGACAACAATGAAGATCTGGTAATTGTTACGGAAATAGGGCCTACAGTTTCTTATATATCGGCATATGCCCAAGACGGAAACAATTTTACATTTCTTGACAGTATAGGTCCAATGGCCACAATAGAAAATCTGGAACTCACGAAAGCCCCTTCCCTTGACAGAGATTTCATAGTTGTCAGGGAAAATATAAATCAGAAAATAGGAGCTTTTGAAAACAGTACATATTATAAATTTTATATATGGGATAATGAAAATTTAAGAGAAGCTGGAGTGTTGCCTGAACGTGTGCGCACAGATTGGAATCTTGCATGGGACAGCCAAAACCAAACGTCCCCCAGCGATTGGCGCAGAATAGATATGGATGCAGACATTGCCATCCAAGATCCTGTTAATTCGGAACTTTTAATTACCTTGTATCAGCGTTACCTAAAGTCAAGCGACACAGCCAATAAGTCTGTACCGGCAGACGACACATACTCAGTTATTGCCGAACGAACAATTCCCGCAACATTAAAATGGAGCCCTGAATGGCTTTACTTTATAGTAAGCGAAAAAATTGATAACGCTACGGGTGAAAAAGTTGCAGTAATCGAAGACATGGCATACAGCCCATATGCCCTTGTTCCGGAATACAGCGATACTACTAAAAATAAATATCGTATTTTGAGAAAAGACGGAACTCAGGAAATAGTTGACAAAGGTTCAGTACGAGACATATAAGACATATAAATTTATAAAATAAAAAGCCCATTGGTTTTTTTATTACATACGCAGCTTAACATACCAGTGGGCTTTAGTATTTATATTCAACTGCTGATTTAAATATCCTTATCATCCATTTAGGAACATCCAAACTTTCCATTTCTTCTACAGTAAGCCAATAATATGAATCATGTTCACAGCTGAGAATTACTTCGCCGCCAATATATTCGCACATATATGTAAGTATAAGCATGTGGAGCCTTGATTTAATCGCATCGTATGCATTTAAAATTCCAATAAGCCGCACATCAAGCTGTGTTTCTTCTCTTATTTCACGGAACAGAGCCTTTTGCGAAGTTTCAAAAAACCTGACTCCGCCTCCCGGCAAATCCCAAGGTTCATACCGATTTAAAAAGCTTTTTTCCATTTCACGTTTAGACCGCCTGAGAAGAAGAAATCTGCCGTCTTTTATTATTACAGCTTTAACCGTAATGGCAAAATCCATTTTCAATAAAGCCACCTTCTATCTTTCTATAGCTTTATTATAAATATTCTTGAGCTGACTTTTGTCAAAATGGTATTCCTTACTGCAAAAATGGCATTTAACATCGGCTTTCTGATCTTCGTTTATTATTTTTTCCAATTCGCTTTTTCCAATACTTACAAGCGCTTTCTCAACCCGTTCCCTTGTGCAGTTGCAGTAAAATTTCATTGGCATTTTATCTGTAACAGACAAATCCATACCACCCAAAATCATCTCAAGTATGTCCTCCGGCATTTTGCCCATATCGAGCAAATCCGTTACATACGGCATTGAGTTTAATTTATTTTCAAGTTTGTCAACAACTTCTTCAGGCGCACCTGGCATAAGCTGTATCATAAATCCCCCAGCCTGTCTTACGGTTTCATCTGTTTCAATTAAAACTCCCAAACCTATTGCCGAAGGCGTCTGCTCGCTTTTTGCATAGTAATACGATAAATCCTCGGCTATTTCACCGCTTACAAGTTCAATCTGACCTGAATACGGTTCTTTTAAGCCTATGTCTTTTATGACTGTTAATGTTCCTTTTCCGACCGCTGAACCAACGTCAAGCTTACCGGGATATTTTTCGGCAAACGGCGTCTCCGGATTAAATGCATAGCCCTTAACTCTTGAACTGCTGTCGCTGGTTGCAATTATACCTTGCAGCGGTCCATCTCCTTTGATCTGAAGCGTTACTAAATCGCTGTCGCTTTTCAAAGTGCTTCCAATCATTGCCGCCGCCGTCAAAAGCCTGCCCAATGCAGCTGTTGCAACAGGAGAAGTGTTATGAAGCTGTCTTGCCGTTTCCACAGTGTTTCTGCTCACAGCCGCAAAAGCCCTGACCGCACCCTCAGCGGCAGTTGCCCTTAAAATGTAATCTTCCATCTATAACCTCCGAAATCATTTGCCATTCTCTTTTGATATTATGTAAATTCTTTCGCTGTCTTTCTTTGGTTCGTCAAATGTAAAGGCGTCATATGCACATACAAATTCCATACCGCTTTCAGTAAGCAGACGTCTGATCGTTTCAATACTGTATGCCTTCTCATAATGAACTTCCTCAATACGTTCATAGAGCCCTGTTTTTTCATCTTCAATAAAAAAATTAACATAATATTCGTTTATTTTTTCGTCTTCATCATAATAATTCTGCCATATATACGCCTTGTTTTCTTCAGCGTCACTAAAGCTTTTGTTTCCAAGCAAATTTTTAAATTTATATTCTGTGTTTAAATCAAATATAAAATATCCTTTAGGCTCAAGATAATTATTTACAAGTTTAAAAACCTCGAGAAGCTCGCTCTCCTCGGTAATATAATTAATGCTGTCGCAAAGGCTCAAAACAATATCTACTGTTCCAAACAATTCAAATTCACGCATATCCTGGCAAAGATATAAAATATCAAGATTTTCTTTTTCAGCTTTTTCTTTTGCTATAGAAAGCATTTCAGATGAAATATCTATTCCTATCATATCAATACCTGCTTTGGCAAGCCTGCCGGTAATATTGCCCGTGCCGCACCCTAGTTCTGCAGCCAGTTTTGGGGCAATATTTAACCTTCGGAAAAGATTAAGCAAATATGAACCCCATTCGTCATAATTTATATTGTCCATAAAGCCGTCATAAACTTCTGCAAAACCCTCATATGCCTCCATATTTCCACCTGCAATCTTCATGTAAATAAGTGTATTTTATTATTTTATACTAAATCCCCATATATATCAACTTATTATTTCCAAACGCAAACGGTAAATTATTGTAAAAACAAATAAAACGTAATTCAATGTATACCGCGTTTATGAAACACAAAACCTTACTCCCATTAACCGAATAAAAAATAAACCGTATTTTTTTTCGAGGCTATATACGTTTCGTGCAGGTATCAGCGTCATATATAATTACGCAAGGCACATACATACTCAAAACGTAATTGACAAAATATCAATATTTTATCATAGATACAGGCAATAAAACAAATTAAGAGGTAACTTTGCCGTTAAACAAAATTACCTCCACTTTAAATATCAAACCCTTACGCTTCCGCCTTCTTCATCCAACAAATCTTTATTGGCTTCAATTATCGGCAAAACAACATTTACTATAAATTCTTCCGTCTGTTCCGGGGCGCGCCCGACAAAGTTTTTCGCATCCATGATTGCTTCAAGTTCTTCTAAATTAAGCCCAAATGATTTGTCGTTTGCAATCCTTATAAGGAGATCGTTTGGCCTGCCTTCAGATTTAACGACACGTCCCGCTTCCATGGAATGTTCCCTTATTTTCTCATGAAGTTCCTGTCTGTCGCCGCCTTTTTTAACAGCATCCATCATTATATTTTCAGTCGCCATAAAAGGAAGTTCGTTATTTAAATGCTGCTCTATAACTTTCGGATATACAACAAGACCGTCAACAACATTTCTGTAAAGGATAAGTATTGCGTCTATACAGAGGAATGCTTCCGGTATGCTAAGCCTTTTATTTGCAGAATCGTCAAGCGTTCTCTCAAACCACTGGGTTGAGGCAGTAATTGCCGGATTAAGCGCATCGGCTATAACATATCTGGCAAGCGAACCTATCCTTTCGCTCCGCATAGGGTTTCTTTTATAAGCCATAGCTGAAGATCCAATCTGGCTTTTTTCAAAAGGTTCCTCTATTTCTTTAAGATGCTGCAAAAGCCTTATATCATTGCTGAACTTAAATGCGCTTTGCGCTATTTCGCTTAAAACATTAAGTATCTGGCTGTCAAGCTTACGGGGATATGTCTGTCCTGTAACATCAAAACATTTGTCGTATCCCATCTTTTCGGCAACCATTTTGTCAAGCTTTTTAACTTTTTCATGGTCGCCGTCAAAAAGTTCCATAAAGCTTGCCTGTGTTCCCGTAGTCCCCTTTGCGCCGCGCAGTTTCGCCCTTGATATTTGAAAATCCAAACTTTCCAAATCCATTATAAGATCCTGAAGCCAAAGGCTTGCACGTTTTCCTACTGTCGTTGTCTGAGCCGGCTGAAAATGGGTAAATCCAAGAGTCGGCATGTCTTTATACTCCATTGCGAATTTTGAAAGTTCGTTAATGACATTTATAAGCTGTCTGCGCACAAGCTTCATCGCCTCTGTCATTATTATTATATCTGTATTATCGCCAACATAACAGCTTGTGGCGCCCAAATGTATAATCGGCATTGCCGCTTTAGCCTGCATCCCAAAGGCATAAACATGGCTCATAACATCATGACGCACTTCTTTCTCACGGGCTTCTGCAACGTCATAATTAATATCGTCTTTATACTGTTTCATTTGGGAGATCTGTTCTTCCGTTATATTAAGACCAAGTTCCTTTTCACTTTCAGCAAGCGCAATCCAAAGTTTCCGCCATGTTTTAAATTTAAAATCCGGCGAAAACAAGTAGCTCATTTCTTCACTAGCATATCGTGAATTTAGGGGACTTTCGTATTTCCGGCGCATTTTCAAGTTCCTCCTCGTTTACATGTTTCGGTACTGGCGTAGGGTATCTGCCCGTAAAGCATGCATCGCAGAAACCGCATTTTGATCCTTTTGCAATATTATGGAGATTCTCTGTTCCAAGATACCCAAGGCTGTCAACGCCAACGACTTTCGCTATTTCTTCAATAGGGTATTTGCATGCAATTAATTTATCTTTAGACGGCACGTCTGTTCCATAGTAGCATGGCCATAAAAACGGCGGGCTGCTGATACGCATATGAACTTCTTTTGCACCGGCGTCCCTAAGTATCTTGACAAGCCTTGCAACAGTCGTTCCCCTTACAATCGAGTCGTCAATCATGATAACTCTTTTACCTTCTACACTTTGCCTAAGAGCGTTAAGCTTAACTTTAACGCCGTCCTCACGAGCGGATTGTGTAGGGCTGATGAATGTGCGCCCTATGTATCTGTTTTTAACAAGCCCTAAACCGTATGGTATCCCCGACTGCTCGGCATAACCGATAGCCGCATCAATTCCGCTGTCCGGAACTCCTATTACAAGATCGCCGTCAACAGGATGTTCAATAGCAAGCTGCCTTCCGGCTGCCTTTCGTGATTCATAAACGCTCACACCGTCAATATAGCTGTCGGAACGCGCAAAATAAATATACTCAAAAATACAAAGGGCAGTATCTTTTGTTTTACAGCGGCGTTTATCTGAGCGCATACCGTTTTCGTCTATAATTACAATTTCGCCCGGTTCCACATCGCGTATAAATTTAGCGCCCACAGCGTCAAGAGCGCATGACTCCGACGCCAGCACATACGAATTATCTATTTTGCCTATTACAAGAGGCCTGAATCCATAAGGATCTCGGCATCCTATCAGTTTTTTAGGACTCATTACAAGCAGAGAATAAGAACCTTCGACTATATCCATCATTTTTGCAACGGCTTCTTCAATAGAATCGTTTTTAACCCTTTCACGCGCAATTACAAGCGCTAAAACTTCCGAATCTATTGTTGTCTGGAATATAAATCCTTCTTTTTCAAACTGTTCCCTTATCTCATATGCGTTCACAAGGTTGCCGTTGTGGCTGATAGTTAAAGCGCCTTTTAAATACCTTGAAACAAGCGGCTGCGCATTTTGGCGCATGCTTCCGCCTGCCGTTGAATAGCGCACATGTCCCACGGCAATATTGCCGGTAAGCTTTTCAAGTATATCCGGGCTGAATACTTCAGGCACAAGCCCCATATCCTTATACTGCTTAACAACAGTATCGTCAGTAACAGCTATACCGCAGCTTTCCTGCCCTCTGTGCTGCAGTGCATAAAGGCCGTAGTATGTCAGTTTTCCGACCTCCAAATCGTCGTTATTATTATAAATTCCAAAAACTCCGCATTCTTCTTTTAAAACGTCTTCTTCAACAACATTAACATCATCAATCAGATCAGTTTTATTTATATTATTTCCGCTCATATCGTTATCCTTCTCCATACTTCTTCATAAGCTTCTTCAACACCGCCGAGATCCCGGCGGAAACGGTCTTTGTCAAGTTTTTCATTGGTTTTGTTGTCCCAAAGCCTACAGGTATCGGGTGAAATCTCATCCGCCAATATAACTTTACCATTGTATCTGCCAAATTCAATTTTAAAATCAACAAGCGTTATTCCTCTTTTAAAGAAGTAGTCTTTTAAAAGTTCGTTTATCTTAAGCGCCTGTTTTGAAACTGATGCGAGTTCTTCTTTTGATGCAAGGCCTATCGCTAAAATCTGCATGTCGTTAATCATCGGATCGCCAAGCGCATCATTTTTATATGAAAACTCAATTACAGGATTTAAAAGCTCTTTGCCCTCCTCAACGCCAAATTTATTTGAGAAACTGCCAGCCGCAATATTTCTGACAATAACCTCAAGCGGTACTATTTCAACCTTTTTTACAAGGGTCTGTCTATCGCCCAACTCTTCGACAAAATGTGTTTCCACACCGTTTTCTTCAAGATATTTAAAAACGATGTTCGTCATCTTGTTGTTAATGATGCCTTTGCCGAGTATCGACCCCTTTTTCAGCCCGTTAAAAGCCGTAGCGTCATCCTTATATTCGACTATAAGCCGGCTTTTATCGTCTGTTTCAAACACTTTTTTTGCTTTCCCTTCGTAAAGCATGGCAAGCTTTTCCATTATTCTCCCCCTAAAATTAAATAAAATAATCTAAAAACAGCAAATGCTGTCCAGTTAATATTTTACACAAATTATATAAACATATCAATAGTTAAAAATAATAAGTCTGCCGCCCATTAAGCATGGACAGCAGACATATTTTACAATTTTTCTATCTTTTCATACGCTCTATTCAAAAATGTGCAATTTATAGTTTCTATTTCCCCTTCGTCGCACGACTGAGCGACAATCGGATCCATAGGAAGCTTGCCAAGCACGTCAATATCGTTTGAACGCCCTATTTCATCGGCTTTGCTTTCTCCATAAATATATATTTTTTTGCCGCAGTCAGGGCATATAAAATAGCTCATGTTCTCAACGAGCCCGATAATAGGTATATCCATTTTTTTAGCCATATTTACAGCCTTTTCAACAATCATCGACACAAGTTCCTGAGGGCTTGTAACGACAATTATCCCGTCGACTGGAAGGCTTTGGAAAACAGTCAAAGGAACGTCTCCGGTTCCCGGAGGCATGTCCACAAACATATAGTCTATATCGCCCCATATAACTTCGCTCCAAAACTGCTTAACAACGCCTGCTAATATAGGCCCTCTCCAAACAACAGGGTCTGTTTCGTTTTCAAGTATTAAGTTAACGCTCATAACTTTAATACCGCTCATACTTTCAACCGGAAACATGCCGTCTTCATTTGCTGTGGCTTTAGACTTTATTCCAAAAGATTTGGGAATCGACGGCCCAGTGATATCTGCATCCATAACGGCGCACTTATATCCTTTTCTCTGCATGCCGCTTGCAAGCAGCGATGTTACAAGCGATTTCCCAACGCCGCCTTTTCCGCTTACAATTCCTATCACCTTTTTAATATTACTGTGCTTGTTGGGTTCGGCCAAAAGGCTTTCAGCTGTCCTCTCACTGCAATTCTCACCACATGACGAACAGTTATGCGAACAGTTTTCGCTCATGATTTTCACTACCTTTCAAAATTATCTTATAACAACATAAAATATTATATCACCGGTTTAATATCATTTAAAGTGCCGCGGCAAAAAAATTTTATCGGAACAATTAAATATACGTCCGTCTTATAACAGCGGTTAACTTATTATGCTAACCATTTGTTTTATCTCCGAAATCATATAATCCAATTATTTATGTGCGGCTGTACTTTTCTATGCACGTCCGAAACTCTATGGCCCATATTGTTATGAGAGTTTACAAATCAAATATTTTAAATATCAAAATCCGTTTATTGAACAGTAATGTCTTATTAAATATTAACCGCGCGAATTGGCGTTATCAGCCAAGTCTCCGAAAACCGGCGTTGCAAGACCGAACCCTCCCGAAACGGCAAGGATCTGCCCTGTCGTGTACTTAGATTCGTCGCTCGCAAAATAAACTGCCGCAGATGCAATTTCTTCCGGAAGCCCCATTCTTTTAATAGGCGTATGTTTAAGGAACAGTTCTTTAAAACTGTCGTTCAAAGCGTCTTTAACAGCGTCGGTAGCCGTCATGCCCGGCATTATTGCATTGCACCTTATGTTATTTCGCGCTTCATGCACCGCTATCAACTTTGTTAAATAGTTTATGGCGGCTTTTGAAGTTCCATATCCAATTTGAGATATGTCCGGCACGCCGCCGCCTATAGATGAAATATTTATTATACTGCCGCCTCCGTTTTTACGCATATATTTTATTGCCGCCTGGCTTGTTATAAATACGCTTTTTAAATTTATTGTAACTGTGCTTATAAAGTCTTCAGGCTTTGTATTTGCTATATCAAGATCTGTCCTTGGATTTGAAGTTCCGAAATTATTTACAAGAATATCAATATGCCCCTCGTTTTTGACAACTTCTTCAATCATAGAAACATATGTTTCATCCTCAGTCGCATCATTATACACGTATTTTACCGATGCTCCGTTTTTATTTAATTCATCGGCAACAGCCTTTGCCCTTTCAAGATTACGGGCTCCCATATATACTGTCGCACCCTCGCATGCAAAAGCTTTTACAATCGCAAGCCCTATTCCTCTTGTGGAAGCGGTTACGACAACAACTTTATTTTTTAGACGCATATACATCCCTCCTAAATTATATTATAAACAGCTTTACGGATCAAAACAAAAAAAGTTTTAAAATACCTTATTTATATTTTAACAAAAGCTTCTTTTAAAAATAATTTTAATAATATGCCTATCCAATCACAAAAATATGCTTTTCAAAATATAATAATAGAAAAAAGCAGGAGGTTTTGCCGTAATGCAGCCTATTGTTGAAATAAAAGACCTTAATCTTGTTTACCACAGTGAAAACGGTGAAACGGCCGCTGTCAAAGATTTATCCTTGTGTATAAACGAAGGCGAATTTGTAAGTATAGTTGGCCCTTCCGGCTGTGGCAAATCAACTATACTTTCAATGCTTGCGGGGCTCTTGGAGCCCACTTCGGGACATATAGATATTAAGCACGGCAGCACTATCGGATATATGCTCCAAAAGGATTATCTTTTTGAATGGCGTAGCATATTAAGCAACGCATGTCTGGGACTGGAAATTAACAAAGCTCTCACGGAAGAAAAAAAAGAAGAAGTTAAAGAGCTCCTCAGAAAGTACGGCCTTGGAGATTTTATATACAGCCGTCCTTCCCAGTTAAGCGGCGGTATGCGCCAAAGAGCCGCCCTCATAAGGACTCTTGCAATGAACCCCGATATACTTTTGCTTGACGAGCCTTTCAGCGCCTTGGACTATCAAACGCGGCTTTATGTTTCGGACGAGATAAGTTCTATTATACGCGATGAAAAAAAGACTGCAATACTTGTCACACACGATATATCAGAAGCCGTTGCCACAAGCGACAGGGTATTTGTGCTCTCTTCAAGGCCGGCAACATTAAAAGCTACACACAGCATAGAGCTTAACATTCCTGAACGTACTCCGATAAAAAGCCGTGAAGCCAAAGAGTTTAATTATTACTTTAACAAAATATGGAAGGAGCTTGATGTACATGAATAGTCAAAACGTATCTGAAGCCCAACGGCAATTTCTAAACGGACTTGACCGGCAAAAGAAACATATCCGACTGTGCCAAATTTCTATTCTGGTATTTTTTATTTTAATTTGGGAATTTGCCGCCCAATTTGAAATTATAGATCCGTTTATATTCAGTCAGCCGTCAAGGATAGCGCTCGCAGCCGTTGAGCTTACAAAATCGGGAAGCATATTTGTCCATATCGGCGTAACTCTCTTTGAAACCATAATCGGATTTGTACTTGGAACGATAATCGGCATTGCCGTTGCCGTACTGCTTTGGTGGAACAGTTTTATAAACAAAGTTCTCGAACCATACCTTGTAGTACTGAACAGCCTTCCTAAAACAGCGCTTGCCCCAATTATGATTGTCTGGCTCGGAAACAACATGTCGTCAATTATCGCAACCGCCCTTCTTACATCTGTTATTGTTACTATTTTAAGCGTATTTAACGGATTTATAGAAGTTGATTCCGATAAAATAAAACTTATATATACTTTTGGAGGAACAAAAAAACAGGTTTTAACTAAAGTTATACTTCCGGCCTCCGTTCCTAACATGATAAGCGCATTAAAAATTAATGTAGGCTTGTCTTTTGTAGGCGTAATAGTTGGAGAACTGCTTGTTTCAAAAGCAGGCCTCGGATATCTGATTGTATACGGAAGCCAAATATTTAAGCTTGACTGGGTTATGCTTTCGGTTGTTATACTTGCCGTACTTTCGGCGCTGCTTTATAAGAGCATAGTTGTCTTAGAAAAGAAAATTTCAAAATGGCGTGAATAAAATCCTTAATATAAAGCCTTGCAAAATTCCGTACTTTAAACGCCGTAAATATAAAAATCCCTTAATATTATTCATTTTGTAAAACCCTGCTTAAAATTATTTTTAAAACCGCATATAAAATACTAATGCTGTCCGAAAAATTCTTATCGGACAGCATTAGCCTTAAATTAATAAACCCGTTATTAAATTATAAAAAACAGATACTGTTATAATTTTATACAGTAAAGTTAAATGTTAGAGCTGTACCGTCTACCATAATCATAACGGTATTCTCCCCGCTCGGCAATGAAACTGACGGATCCAGGAATTTAAGCGACATTTTATCGCTGAGCCCATATTCGTCTTCGTCGATAGCCTGCCTTTCATAAGCCTGTTTACCCATTCCCACAAAAGTGATGTCATTAGATGATATATCGAACAAAATATCGATTTTTTTGCTGAAAGTTATAAGAACGGTTTGCCTTCCGTCGCCATCGGCTTCCACAGTAACATCTGTAATCTTTAATTTTTCAGGATCAGGCTCGGGTTCAGGCGAAACCATGCTGTAATCTTCTATAGGTTTGCTGTAATCGAATGTATTTGAACGGTTGCCCGATACATTTTCAGTTGCAAAGCAAAACCTCTGGCCTGCTGTGGCTTCAATATCTTTGAGCGGGTTGTTTAAACCGTATTTAAGCTCGATTTTGTTTCCTGTTGCAAATATATCGTCAGGGTTCTTAGGCTCTGTTGAATCAAAACCGTAATCGCTTTCATTATAAACCTTGTAATACAAATATCCGCCTTTGCTTGATTCAAATTCAACGTTTATCGATGTTTCGGAATTGCGTTCTATATTTAATAATGTTATCTCGGGAGCCTGCGTATTAAAATAAAAGTCCTTGCTTGCAGTTTTGCCGTCCGCAAATGTTACAACCATTGTAAATGTGTTCCCATCCTTCGGTATAGACCCGACCTTCATATAAACATTGTAGGTTGTATCGTTTACTTTTTCAACCCTGCCTAAAGTTAAATCGTCCTGTGCAGGGCATGTCAATACAAAATTGTCAAGCGTAAGTTCTTCTGCCACAGGCTTGTCGAAAGTTACTGTATACCAATAATTTTCATCAAAGAAGTCGCCTTTTTCATTATAATTGGGGACAACCTCCAAAATCTGATATGCTCCCTCTTCCACAGGAGGCTTAACATCAGGAGTAATTTCAATCTGCTTTACGGGCGTAACCCTGTTTTTTACGTCTACAGCCACATAATATAGCGTATAAGGTGTTTCTGCTTTAAGGCCGCCTATTTCTATGGCGTTTAACTCAAGCGCCATATCAACTTTAGCGCCTGTTTTTATCAGTTCTTCTGCGGAAGGCTCATTATCTCCGCCAAACAGCATCCTTGCGGCGCCGTGTTCTTTAATGGCATAATACATTGTTCCCGGAGTATCGGAGACATATGTAAATATAGCTGCCGTTTCACTTATCCTGTCAACCTTTTCGGATTTTATTTCAGCACAGTCATATTTAACAACAAAGTCCCTGTATAAATATTTACCGTCAACATTTACCTGCAAATTATAAGTGTTGTCTTTATAATAAGCAGTTGTTAAATGGTATATTTTGTTGTCGTCCGTATATACGCTTAAAATTGTCATATCGGAACCGCCGCCTGTACAGATAATGCTGAAATCGTCTATTGTAAGCGTTTCCTTCGTGGGTTTGCTTAATGTAACCCTTACATAGCTGTTGCTTACCGACTCCACATTTTTTATCTTTAACCTTGAACTGCTGCTTTCGCTGTCTGAATTGCCGTCGTCATTATCGGAACTTTCCGTTTCTGTTTTTTTATCGTCTTCGGCCTTTTCCGGCTCAGACTTTTCAGCTTTCGATAATTTTGATTCGCCGCCTTTTACTGCTTCGCCTTTTACAACGGCCTGTGAAATATTTTTCTCCACAACCACATTGGTATCATCTGTTTCCACGGAAACATTTTCCGCCCCTATATTTACGGTTTCAACTTTACCGTCACCTTTTACCGATGTTTCGGCTGCGCCTTCATTAATATTAACCGCTTCTATATTTCCTTCTGCTTCTATATCGGCTTTGGCATAAACTTCTATTGTTCCTATATCTCCCCTCACAGTCAAATCGGAAGGATTATATATATTTACGGCGTCAAAGCTTCCTTCCAAAACCGCCGATGATTTAACGTCTACATTGCCTACAACGCTGCCTTCTTCCAAAATCCTTACAGGCGAACTCTTTTTCTCGGCCGAAATACTTCCAACGATGCAGTTTTCAAGCCTTACGGTATTTACGCCGCCGCCTCTTACAACCAGCCTTCCTTTTACGGTAACATTATTTAATGTAACGTCGCCTTCACCGACTCCTTCTGATAATATCAAATCACCGTCGACAACGCTGTTGTTTAAAGCCACATCGGGAGTATTGATTACTACATCCTTGCCGTTATTTGAAGAAACAGCGCCGTTTTCCGTTACAATAGTTTCAATGGAATTACTTAGCATTGATACAACTTCAGCCCTTGAAATCGGTGCGGAAGGGTTAAAAGCGCCGCTGTCAGATCCGCTTATATAGCCTCTTGAATACATTTGCGACACATATCCTTTTGCCCAATCGGAAATTTCATCTGTATCTGTAAACGGAAGGCTTGTTTCCGTCGGCAAACCGTCAAAGCCCAACGCCTTAGCCAAAACAACAACTGCCTCCTGGCGTGTCATAAGTTCCTTAGGCCTTACGGCATTGTCGCTTCCTATCATTGTTCCTGCTTTTACTGCTTTTAAAATAGGCTCTGTATAAAACGCCTGATCCAAATCAGTAAAAATATTTTCAGACGTTTCGGTATACTTCATTACCCTGTCAAGTATAACCGCCATTTCGCCCCTTGTTACCGTATCGTCAGGGCGGAACATTCCGTTATAGCCGCTTAATATATCTTGATTGCTCCATTTTGTAATTGCGCTTTCAGCCCAATGCCCGCTGATGTCGCCGTATGTACCGGCAAACGCCGCGCTTGCAGATAATACAGCCGTTCCCATAATAATACATAATATCTTTGCCTTATTCATTAAAGGGTCTCCTTTTTAAAATTATATAATAAATAGCCTGCCTTAATAATATTATATCAAGAAAATAAGTCTATCAACACATATCCCGATATTTAATTCCCGATAACTTTTACGGCAATCATTCAACGTTGGATAAAATATATATTTTACCAGATACTGTAAATTGAATAAAACATAAAAGTTGCCTCAATAATTTTAAGGCGGTTATTTCACGAATTTATATCATACCAAAACACTATGGTTTTTACAATAGAATTTTTAATTTTTTTTAAAATAAAATTCACAATTACTAAAAAAAATGCATATTAAAATATACTGCATACCATTTTAAATAACAAAACATACGCTTAATAATTAAATCATTAATCTTTAAACCATAAAACGCCATGCCGTTAATATTAAAATCATAACAAATTATACATTTCTATACGAAATATACTCTTTTTATTTTAGGAAACCATTTGCAAACTGCCATATTGTTTCATAATCTACCGCAAGATTAAGATTTTGTCCGTCATCATATCCGGCTGTTATTATCCCTATTAGATTTCCGTATAAATCAAGCAAAGCTCCTCCGCTGCTTCCATGAGAAACCGGCGCCGTAAATTGTATTACGGAAACATCTTCAAGTTTTCTGAAACCCGAGATAATACCGTCGGAAACGGAATTAAAAAGGCCAAGCGGGCTTCCGATTGCCACAACTTTTTGCCCCCTTACAAGCCTTTTTCCGCCTTTATAAACAGGAACCGGTCTTCTTCGTTTTTCCATGCGCAGTATCGCCAAATCAAAATACTGATTATATTTTATAAGTTCGTCCGTATAAAAAATGTCTGTTTCTTCCTCAAGCTGTATTCCGTAATAAGAGCCGCCGTTTACAACGTGGAAATTGGTCAGTATATAGCCAGAACTGTTTATTACAACGCCTGAACCTGTTTTTACACACTGCCCGTTTTTGTCAAAAACCCTCAGCATAACAACTGACGACGCCGTTTTTGCAAGCTCTTCAAAGTCTAACGGCGAATTTAAGCTTGTTCCCGAGTTGGAATTTACAGGCCCGGAAGTACCGTTATTTTGCTTTTTATCATCCTTGCCATGTTTCCTCACCCGCTCCAAAGGAAGCACAATCTTATTATCGCTTTTTATGTTGCCGTCTGCCTTTTTTGAATTGCCGGACATATTGCCGCCGACCGATACGTTATTCACATGCTTTATCATTTCGATAGTGTTCAAAACACTTTCGCTGCCGTCCGGCACATGTGATATATCCAAAAGTTCGTTCGATTCAACCGCCACATCACAATTCTGCCCTATGTACAGCACGTCACATCCCATTAATACCAGATAATAAAGGAATAAGTATTCCTGTAACTTTATATTGCCGCTGCATACAAATTTAGGAAAACGGTTCATTTTTAATGTGTCTTTATAAAGCTTTGGAAAATATGTGTCTATCCAATACAGCAATTTAACGGTAAAATTGCGTATTATAGAACTTTCCTCCCTGCCTTTGACCGTTTTAAAAACATTTATTACCCTGTCATAATTCGATTTAAGCGCGCGTTCCAAAATCTCATTTTGAAATTCAAAAGGAAACTTAATATTCCCTTCATTATAAAGAGATATGTATTTTGTCGTTTCGTTTGAAGGCACTAAATTTTTGAAGTTTTTTTCAAAATAATACCCATTCGCGCTAAGACCGCTCGTTTTAAATTCATCTTCTAAGGCTTGAAATTCCATTTCAAAATTGTTTTTACATATATACCTCAGGAAATAAACTTCTTTTGTAAAATTTGAGTACTTACAGCTCACCGTCATAAATTCATACAAAGCGTTGTTAAAAGGTTTTTTTACGGATATTTGAAACTGTTGTGCAAAACTGTCCATAGAGTATACGCTCCTTATAACAAAATAGATATCTAAACTAATCGAATATATTATATATCTTTTGCCCTGTTTCTTCCATAAAAAAATTTAAAAACCTCTAATTTACATAAATTACAGACAATATTATAAATAAAAAACCTGTAGACGGCAATTTTCTTATTTATACCGCGTACAAGTTTTTTATTATTTACTGTCTTAAATTTTTTTCAGCTTCTCAGCATTGCTCAAATCAATTTCGAGCTGCATAAGGCCTTGTTCGTATTTCTTTATTGTGCTGTTTAAAAGTTCAAGGGACGACTGCATCTCTTCAATCCTTGAAACAAGCTGATCCCTCTGCTCAATCAGCAAATCTCTTCTTGCCTCTGCCGTTTCATCCCCTTTTCTGAACAATGAAACATACTCTATCAGCGCTTCAATCTGCACTCCGGCTTTTCTCATGCATTTCATAAGTTGAATCCAGCCGCACGAAATTTCATCATAATCCCGTATACCGCTTTTATTGCGCGGTACCGGAGGGATCAAACCAATACGTTCATAATAACGCAAAGTATCCGCCGATAAATCAAATTTCCTGCTCACTTCGGCAATAGTCATCTTATCACCTCCGGCTATGCCCCAAATAATTCTTTGGCCTGCTTCATCTTTCCTATGATGTCTACGCCAAACGGACAGTTTTTAACACAGGCTCCGCACTCTATACACTCGCCGCCATGATGTTCCAAAAGCATATAATGATTTTTAAGCGTATCAGGCACGCTGTTCTGCACCAACGCAAGATCCAGATACTTATTTACATTTGCTATATCAATTATCCTTGTACATGGCGCACAGTGGCCGCAATACATGCAATACCCTTTAAATACGCTTTTAGGAGCATTAGAAAGCACATTGCTGTAATCTTTTTCTTTATCATTTGCATTTGAATATCCAGTGGCCGCCAAAACTTCATCAACATTTGAAACCCCGACAAGCACCGATGCAACGGCTGGCCTTGTAAGGCAGTAATGTATACACTGAACAGGCGTTAACGCCTTTTTAAACGGGGACTGGTTTTCATTTAACAATATACCCGCCCCGTATCCTTTCATAACCGTTAATGCAACGCCTTTATTCTCGCACGTTTGATATAATTTCCCTCTTTTTGGGTCAATGCCTTCATACGTCCTGCCGTTGTATGTGCTTTCTTCAAACATAAAATCTATGTCTTCGCTTGCCGGAAGCATATCGTATGCCGGATTTATACTGAATAATATCACTTCAATTATTCCGCTTTCAACCGCCATAAACGCAATATCCGGATTGTGCGTTGATAAACCAATATGTTTTATAATCCCTTTTTCTTTAAGGGACTTGGCGTATTTTATTATTTCGCCGTTAAATACATTTTCAAAATCCTTTTTATCATCAACATAATGTATCATGCCAATATCGACATAGCCTATCCTCATTCTGGATAAAAAGTCCTCAAAGGCTTCCTTTACCTCATCTATGTTCCTGCTCCTTCGATACTGTCCGTTATCCCATACTGAACATAAATGTCCTTCAATAATATAGCTTTCCCGTGGGTATTTTTTCAAAGCCGTTCCTACGTTGCTGCGCACATCGGGATTTGAATTGTAAATATCAATTATATTTATTCCATTTGAAAAAGCGGCGTCAATTATTTCTTCACATTCAGGAAATGATTTGTTTTCAAAACCTTCTCCTCCAATTCCGACAACGCTTGCTTTTAATCCTGTTTTTCCCAAAATCCTATATTCCATAAACATCACCTTTATTTTATCAATTTTCAAAAGTTTCTGCTACTTTTTTAAGCCCTTCGATTATATCCAAGCGCTGCGGACAACTTTTTTCACATTGGCCGCAAGCTATGCAGTCGGAAGCTTTTCCGTAATCTTTTATGTAGTTTCCATAGTAAACTTTTTGAGTGGAAAATCCTTCTGTTTTAGACTGCATTTCAGCGTTATATAAAGTAAAATAATTTGGTATAGCAATATTTTTAGGACATCCGTCGACACAATATCTGCATGATGTACACGGTATTGCAGTATTCTTATTTATAATATCGACAACGTTTTCAATAATTTTAAATTCTTCTTCATTTAAAGGCTTAAAATCTTTCATATATGAAATATTGTCCAGCAGCTGTTCAATATTTGACATTCCGCTTAATACCATCAGCACTTTGTCATGGCTTGCCGCAAATCTGATCGCCCATGACGCCGCCGACATATTCGGAGCCCGGTCTTTTATTATATTTTCAGCCTCTTCAGGGATATTTGCCAAAGTTCCGCCCTTAACCGGTTCCATTACTATAACAGGCTTATTATGCTTGACTGCCGTTTCATAACACTGCCTTGACTGTATGCTTTTATTGTCCCAATCAATATAATTCATTTGAAGCTGCACAAAATCCATATACGGATACTTTGTTAATATTTCATCCAACAGCCATGCTTCATCGTGGAATGAAAATCCTATATTTTTAATTCTTCCTTCGGCTTTTTTATTCTTTATAAATTCAAAAGCCCTAAATTTTTCCGCAATTTCAAAGTGATTTACATTCAGATTGTGGAGAAGATAATAATCAAAATATTCAACGCCGCATTTTTCAAGCTGTTCGTTAAATTTCTTTTCAAGATCCCCGGCGTCTTTTAAAAACATTATCGGCATTTTTGATGCAACTGTAAAACTATCTCTTTTATGGCGTTTAACCAAAGATTCCCTTAAAAATATTTCGCTTTTGAAATCATGATACATATAAGCCGTATCAAAATATGTAAACCCTTCATCTAAAAATATGTCTACCATTTTATTTAGCGTTTCCGTGTCTACGCTCGACGGATCATTTTTATCCTTTAACGGCAGCCTCATAAACCCAAATCCTAATTTTTTATGTTCCATTTTAAATTCCTCCATGACATAATATTTTAAATTATAAACAGGTTTAATAATCTCAGAACATCGACTTAACCTTTAGAAAGTTTTCGTCCATGCGATGTGTAAACAAAAGTTGAACCGGTTCCTTTTCGGAATACCAACACAAAGCGCTGCATATTGTATTCCGCACTGCTCAATGCTATAAAAAATATACATCTTAGAGTTAACTCTAAGTCAATACCTTTTGACAAATAATTTTATTTTTATTTTAATATCTGCCAAATCAGCTTTTCAAAAATATTTTCTTAAAGAATATCCGTTAAAACACTAAAGCAATGGACAAGGCAATCGCCCTGTCCAAAATCTCTTTGTTTTTACTGAATCATATTTTCTATAAAAATCCCGTATCCTTTTGTTGGATCTTTTACAAAAACATGCGTTACCGCCCCTATTATCTTATTGTCTTGTATTATTGGGGAACCGCTCATTCCCTGTATAATTCCGCCTGTTTTTTCCAAAAGCCTCTGATCGGTAACTTTTACAACCATTCCTTTGTCAGCGCTTAATCCAAGCTTATTTATACTTTCTATACTAACCGAATATTCTTTCACGCCGTCGCCAAGCACATCGCTCAAAATAACTGCATTTCCCTCATGGACATCCTGCATTAAGCCTATTTCATAAGCTTCTCCGGCTAGTTCTTCCTCACCGAATCCATTCAAA
The DNA here is from genome assembly GCA_024460105.1 of Anaerotignum faecicola. Lineage (NCBI taxonomy): Bacteria > Bacillati > Bacillota > Clostridia > Lachnospirales > Anaerotignaceae > Anaerotignum > Anaerotignum faecicola. The sequence continues at coordinate 85,068 of JANFXS010000007.1, read as the reverse complement.
CTGCCGTTTATTCCGCAATCAGTGTTATTATCGACAGAACCAAGGCGGCTGCCTTTTGAAAGCCTTCCGGTAACTTCGCCGGGAACGCCAGCTTCACCCTTTTGTATTCCGAAAATTTCGGCATTTGTCAGCGTTCCTTCGGAAACAGGAGTAAGAGATTTGGTGTCAACGTCATAAACTCCATGACCCAGCGCCGCATAAGTTTTATTATCTTTGTCAATAAACGTAACCGTACCAAGCCCCTGTGTGGAGTCCCTTATCCAAACGCCTATTTTATATTCATTGTTTTCATTTTTTACAGGAGTTATATTAACATTGCTTTCTTTATTATCTCTTTTAATAGTAAGGTCAATTTCGTTGCCACCGGCGTCGTCTATAGCTTTTTGAAGATCCTCTTTTTCAACTATCGAAGAAGAGTTGCAGCTGATTATAATATCCCCCGTTCTCAAAACGCCGTCAGACGGCTTTGCCGTGCTGCCGTCGCTGCCTTTTACACTTCCCGTTCCCAGTACCAAAACACCTTCGGTTTTCATAACTATTCCAACAATTTTGCCGCTTGGAATAAGCTTTTTATTTGGCATAATATTAACGGAAACAGTTTTTATTGGTATTCCAAAGGCAGAAATTTCAGCCTTTGTTTCCCCGGCTTTAATTGGAGTCAAAATCGTATCCTGATTCAAATCAATTTCAATATTTTCAGTTACAGGCTCCGTGTCTATTCCTGAAACAACGATTTTTTCCTCGTCCCCTATATTTGCTTTTAAAGGAAGATTAAAAGATAAACTTTCTTGTTTGCCTACCATCAAATTTATTTCTTTTGGTATTAATACCTGTATTCCTAAAACCAAAACCAGCATAGCCGAAACTATAAAACATAATAAAAATTTCGCTCTTTTCCGCATAGCTTATAACCCTCCTTCATATTTAAAATTACCTTAAAAGGCGGGAGCTATTCAGACAAGATAGACCTTTTTTACACTGATTTTCTTTTTAAGTTGGAAAAATTTAAAAATTATCTTTTAAAACCTTTAAATATACGTGTTATTAATTTTTACAAAAATATTATATAAATTCATAACAAATTTTGTAGTCTATCTTTATTAATTAAAAAAGGCCATATCTAAGATATGGCCCTTTCATATATCAAAAATAAAATAAATTAACGTAGTCTTAACTATTGTTCACAGCATTTTTATGAACTTTTATTAATTCAATTCGTTTATCAAATATTTTTTCAATTTTAAAAACACATTGACCCACTTCTATTTTAGGCCGTTCGTTATCATCCGGTATTCTCTCAAGCTTACCGATTAAATAACCTCCTATAGTATCATAATCCTCGCTGTTTTCAAGTTCAATACCCAGGGCATCTGCAACATCCTCAATTTCAGTCGTTCCTTGTATCAAAAATGTGTTTTCATCAATTTGATAAATTTCTTCTTCCTCCTCATCATACTCGTCAAATATATTTCCCATTATTTCTTCAATTAAATCCTCCATTGTGACAATTCCGGCCGTTCCGCCGTACTCATCTATTACAACAGCCATCTGAACTTTATTTTTCTGCATGTCTTCAAACAGCTCATCCGTTTTTTTAGAAAACGGAACAAAATAAGGTTCTATTATAATATCGTTAAGTTGAAAATTTTGTCCGTTATTTCCGTCAATATAGAACTTCAATAAATCTCTCACACGGAAAATACCTATAATATCGTCAATATTCTCGTCATAAACAGGTATCCTTGAAAACTTTTCACCGCTTATAACTTCTATAACCTCATCCAAACTTGCGGAAATAGGCACAGCCACAATATCTGTTCTGTGCGTTGCTATATTTCCGACTATTGTATTATTAAATTCAAAAATATTATTTATCATATCCTTTTCACTTTGATCTATTGCTCCGTCTCCTTCGCTTGCATCAACTAACAACCTGATTTCTTCCTCAGTCACACTGTCGTCATTATTCTCAGGAACTATACCAAGCAAATTACTAACACGTTTTGATATCCAAAGCGATAAATATATAACCGGACATAATATAAAAGATACGGCTGAAACAAAGCTTATCGACGAACATACAATATCTTCGCTTCGTTTTGAACCAAAATTTTCTGCCAAAAGGCTTCCGAATAGAAGCATAGCTTCTGAAATTACCGCCGATATTATAAAAAGCCAAATATATGTATCCGCTGCAAAATATATTTCTAAGCTTTCTCCTCCGTTTTTAATCTGCCAAAAAAGAATAAAAACCAACATTGTTAAAAATACAACAAGAAGATTTATTACAAATTTAATGCCCGCTTTATAAACATCAATCCTATCTATTTTTTGATATATAAAAAAAGCCTTTTCATTCCCGTCTTCAGCGGCGCGTTTAATTTTATTTTTATTAATTTCACAGTATGCGGCCTCAAGCCTTTTAAAATAAATATATACTATAAATGCAAATACAACCGCTGCAATAGTAAGTTCCAATATATAAGCCTCCCAAAAAATAATTATATTATAATTTTATTATGAATACTTAATATTGTCAAGAAAGCGCCTCCACGCTATATAAAAATCCTGCAAAGCCTAAATAGGATTTGCAGGATTTTTAAAATCTGTTAATTAATATAATGGATATTTTTCTGTTAAAGCTTTTACCCTACGCCTTGCTTCTTCTTTATTTTTATCAAAATCTTTTAAAACCGACGATATTATATCCGCTATTTCCATCATATCGTTTTCTTTCATCCCCCTTGTAGTTACGGCAGGAGTTCCTATCCTAACTCCGCTTGTTACAAAAGGCGATTGCGGATCAAAAGGTATTGTATTTTTATTGCATGTAATATTTACCTCGTCAAGAAGTTTTTCAGCTTCTTTTCCTGTAATATTAAGCTTTCTTAAATCAAGAAGCATAAGATGATTATCCGTTCCTCCGGAAACAATGTCGATTCCATTATTTATAAATGCATTTGCCATCACAGAAGCATTTTTTACAACCTGTTTCATATATTCTTTATATTCCGGCTGAAGGGCTTCTTTAAAGCATACTGCTTTAGCGGCGATAATATGCATAAGCGGCCCTCCCTGAAGGCCCGGGAATATAGCTTTGTCAATAGCCTTGGCATATTCTTCCTTGCACATTATCATGCCGCCCCTCGGCCCTCTTAACGTTTTATGCGTTGTTGTTGTCACAAAGTCGGCGTACGGAACAGGAGAAGGATGTAACCCCGCAACAACAAGGCCGGCAATATGCGCAATATCAACCATAAGATATGCCCCGACTTCCTTAGCTATTTTCGAAAACCTTTCAAAATCAATAGTTCTTGCATATGCGCTTGCCCCCGCAACAATCATTTTCGGCTTTGTTTCTTTTGCAAGTTTTTCAAGGGCGTCGTAATCAATAAAACCCGTTTCATCAACTCCGTAAGGCACAATATTAAAATACAGCCCGGAAATATTCACGGGGCTGCCGTGTGTAAGATGACCCCCATGGTTAAGGTTCATGCCGAGTATCGTGTCTCCCGGCTTTAGCATGGCAAGGTAAACGGCAGTATTTGCAGAAGCTCCGGAATGAGGCTGAACATTCACATGATCGCATCCAAAAAGTTCTTTTGCCCTTTCCCTTGCAAGGTTTTCCGCAACGTCAACTTCAAAGCATCCTCCGTAATACCTTTTGCCCGGATATCCTTCGGCATATTTATTTGTAAGCGGAGAACCCATTGCCTCCATAACTGCCTTTGAAACAAAGTTCTCTGATGCAATAAGTTCTATATTGTTCCTTTGCCTGTTAAGCTCCCTGCAAACAGCGTCTGCAATTTCTGGGTCGCATTTTCTTACTTCATTAAAATCCAGATCCATTTTTTATCCTCCCAAAGCAATTGTCTTTGCAACAAAATCATTTGTCTTTTTATTGCGTGCAAACATATTATATCATATTTTTAGGCAAAAACAACCTATTTTTACTAAATATAATAAAAAATTACATAAACAGACATAAAATTCTTTACTCGCCTCCGATTATTGTCCCTCCACATACAACATAATCCCCGTCGTAAACGACAAGGGCTTGTCCGGGTGTTACGGCCCTTTGAGACTCGTCAAAAACGCACTTTATTTTGTTTTCATCTATCATGCTCACTTTGCATTTTGCTTTTTTATGGCTGTAACGTATTTTTGCTTCAGCCTCCATTTCTCCGTCTATATTTTCAAACGCCATAAAATTAACTTTATCGGCAAAAACAGTTTTTTTAAATAAACTTTCATTTTCACATAATACAACGTCGTTTGACTCCGGCCTTATCTCATAAACGAACATCGGCTTGCCAAACGAAATACCGAGCCCTTTCCTTTGGCCCACTGTGTAGTGCATAATTCCTTTATGCTTTCCCAGTATATTTCCGTCCATATCAATGAAATTTCCGCCTTTTATAACAATATCCCTGCTGGTTTCGATAAATTTTCCATAATCATTATCTGGAATAAAACATATTTCCATGCTGTCAGGCTTATCCGCAACCTTGAGGCCTATTTGATCGGCTACTTTGCGTACTTCGTCTTTATTATAAGTTCCCAAAGGCATTATAGTTTTTGAAAGCTGTTCCTGAGTCAAATTATAAAGAACATAAGTTTGATCTTTGTTTTTTGCATCAGACATCCTAAGCGTATACCGACCGGTATGCGGATGTTTTTCAATACGGGCATAGTGGCCTGTAGCTATATAGTCGGCGCCTATTTCCATTGTCCTTCTCAAAAGCGCTTCCCACTTTACATGCCTGTTGCATGCAATACAAGGATTAGGAGTCCTGCCGTTTAAATATTCGTCAATAAAATAATCTATTACATTTCTTTTAAATTCACGTTTAAAGTTCATAACATAATAAGGTATGTCAAGCATTTGCGCAACTTTTCGGGCGTCATCGACAGCAGATAGACCGCAGCACCCGCCATCGTCAATATCAACAGGGTTATCCTGCCAAATCTGCATAGTAGCCCCTATAACCTCATATCCGTCTTTTTTCAGCAGATATGCTGTAACGGAACTGTCAACGCCTCCCGACATTCCTACAACAACTTTCCCTTTATTCAAAAAACCACCGCTTTTCTTTTGAATATAATAAAAAACAATTATAGTATACCATAAAAATTAAAGCAAGGGAAATCCCTCGCTTTAATTTTTTTATTTATTTCAATGGTGATGTCTTTCGTCGTCAACATCTTCTACAGGCTCTTTAAGCCCTTCAATAGTTATGCCGTTTCTGCTTGCATAATCCCATAAAGCGGCGTTTAATGCCTCTTCCGCCAAGAGAGAACAATGTACCTTTACCGGAGGAAGGCCGTCGAGAGCCTCCATTACGGCTTTATTTGTAACTTTAAGCGCTTCGGAAATAGTTTTTCCTTTTACAAGTTCTGTAGCCATACTGCTTGTTGCGATAGCGGCGCCGCATCCGAAAGTTTTGAATTTCGCATCTTTTATAATATCGTCTTCAATTTTAAGTTCAACCTGCATAATATCCCCGCACTTTGCATTTCCCACGCGTCCCGTACCGCTTGGGTTATCGATACTTCCCATGTTCCTCGGGTTCATAAAATGATCCATAACTTTTTCTGTATATTCCATAAACATTACCTCTTTTCATTAGCATTTTGTTTCATATAGTCCTCATAAAGAGGGGACATACTCCTTAATCTTTCAACTATCCCCGGAAATTTATCAATTACATAATCAACGTCCTCCTGTGTGGTATCCCTTCCAAGAGTCATCCTGACAGAACCGTGGGCTTCTTCATGTTTCAGACCTAAAGCCAGCAGCACATGAGAAGGATCCAAGCTTCCCGAGGTGCATGCAGATCCGCTTGAAGCCATTATCCCATTCATATCCAAAAGCATAAGCATGGATTCTCCCTCAATAAAATCAAAAGAAATATTACAGTTGCCCGGCAGCCTTTTATCAGGATGCCCGTTAAGCCTTGTATGCGGAACAGATTTCATAATTCCGTCGATAAGCCTGTTTCTTAATGATGTTAATCTCTTTATTTCACTTTCCATTTCATTTTGAGCAAGTTCAACAGCTTTACCAAGCCCTACAATTCCGGCTACGTTTTCGGTTCCTGCCCTTCTCTTCCGTTCCTGTGCGCCTCCGTAAATAAGCGGTTTGATTTTTACGCCTTTCCTGATATAAATTGCGCCAATTCCTTTAGGAGCGCCAAGCTTATGACCGGAAAGAGATAAAATATCGATTCCCATCTCATTAACGTCTATAGGAACATGTCCCACAGCCTGTACTGCGTCTGTATGGAAAACAACATTGTGTTTTTTTGCAATTTTTCCGATCTCGGCAATCGGCTCAATCGTTCCTACTTCATTATTAGCCATCATAATTGAAATTAAAACTGTATCGGGCCGAATCGCCTTTTCAACGTCATCCGGATCCACAAGCCCGTATTTATCAACAGGGAGATACGTTACATCAACGCCTTTTTCTTCTTGAAGATACTCCGCCGTATGGAGTATTGCATGATGTTCTATAGAAGTAGTAATTATATGTTTTCCTTTATCTTTAAGCGCTGAAACGACGCCTCTTAACGCCCAGTTATCGGACTCGCTTCCGCCTGCTGTAAAATATATTTCCGAAGCGTCTGCCCCAAGCGCGTCCGCCACTTGTTCACGAGCTTTATCTACAGCTTTTTTTGCTTTTTGCCCAACGGAATAAGGAGTTGAAGCATTGCCGTATTCTTCTGTAAAATACGGCAGAATTTCTTCTAAAACTTCTTTCCTTACAGGCGTAGTTGCAGCATTATCAAAATATACAATTCTTTTCATGGCAAAAACTCCTTTATATTTAATACATGAAATTTTTTAATTATGGTCAAAATAATATTACAATATCAGCTATATAACAAATAAAATCGATAAGTTATCATTTTACGCACTTAAATTTTCTTTTTATGAATTCGCATTGTCAATTTGTGACATCTTCTTTCCAATAACTTTACTTCTTTGTTATAATATTTGTTGTATAGCATAAAACATAATTTGTTGTTAATAAATTATTGATATATAGACTATAAACAGTAAGAAATCCCTAGTTAGTATATATTATATCAACCAATCTTATTCGAGGTGACATTATGGAATTTAAAGAGAGGCTAAAAAGCCTAAGAAAAGAAAATAAACTCACTCAAAGCACCCTGGCAAATTTTTTAAATTACGGTTATACTGCAATCTCCAATTATGAATCAGGCAGGAATGAGCCTTCTATTAAAGATTTAAAAAAAATTGCCAAATACTTTGATGTTTCTATGGACTATCTTCTTTGTGTAAACGATATTAAAAATCCATATATCGAAAGCGAGTACCCAAAACAGTTTGATGATTTTAAAAATATATACAGCAACTTATCAGATGAAAAGCGTCAAACACTTGACTACTTTATGCACTGGCTTTTAGAGGAACAGCAGAAAGAACAAAAATCCGTTCACGGTAAAATCCAAAAAGTTGCGCAGGAACCTCCTGTTTATAAAACAAAAAACAATAGCTAATTATTTAAAAGGCAAGTGGAAAAACTTGCCTTTTGCTATGATTTTAAAGCAGTCACCTATTAAACATAGGCGTAGACAAATATCTTTCACCTGTATCCGGAAACAGCACTACTATTACCTTGTCTTTATTTTCATGGCGTTTAGCCAATTCTTTCGCCGCCCATGCGGCCGCGCCTGATGAAATGCCAACAAGCAGCCCTTCTTTCTGAGCAATCTCCCTGCCGGTTTCAAATGCATTTTCATTACTCACTTTAATTATCTCATCATATATTCCGGTATCAAGATTTTCAGGAATAAATCCTGCGCCAATCCCTTGTATTTTGTGCGGTCCGGGCAGCCCCCCCGAAAGCACGGGAGAATCTTCCGGTTCAACTGCAACTATCTTAATGTTGGGATTTTTAGCTTTTAAAGCTCTTCCAACTCCGGTAATTGTACCTCCTGTTCCAACCCCTGCAACAAATATATCAATTTTTCCGTCGGTATCTTCCCAAATCTCAATTCCCGTTGTATTTTCATGCGCTTTTGGATTTGATTTATTGTTAAATTGGCTTAAAATAATAGAATTAGGCGTTTCTTTATTCAATCTTTCGGCTTCGGCAATAGCGCCTTTCATCCCTTTGCTTCCGTCTGTCAAAACAAGTTCAGCTCCATATGCTTTTAAAAGGTTCCGCCTTTCGACGCTCATGGTTTCAGGCATCGTAAGTATAACCTTATATCCTCTGGACGCCGATATGGCCGCTATTCCTATTCCGGTATTTCCGCTTGTCGGTTCAATTATTACCGTATCTTTATTTATTTCGCCCCTGTTTTCGGCGTCCTCAATCATAGCTTTTGCAATCCTGTCCTTGACGCTTCCGGCAGGATTAAAATACTCCGTTTTAGCCAAAATTCTTGCTTTAAGTCCGTTATTCGTTTCAAAATTCTTTAATTCGATAATAGGAGTCCTTCCCACTAATTCCGTTATGGACTTATATATCTTCATTGAAATTCACTCCTTTAAATGCTTCTTCCAAATCAAAAATAATGTCGCTTATATGTTCAGTACCGATAGAAAGCCTTATTGTATTAGGCTTAATACCGCTTGTTTCAAGTTCATTTGCAGTCATCTGCGAATGTGTTGTGGAAGCAGGATGTATTACAAGCGATTTAACGTCCGCAACATTAGCCAATAGAGAAAATACACTCAAATTATCAATGAATTCTTTCGCTTCTTTTTCGCCGCCTTTAATTTCAAAAGTAAAAATCGAACCGGCTCCGCTAGGAAAATATTTTTCATAAAGATTATTATATTTACTTTCTTTAACAGCCGGATGGTTTACTTTTTCAACGTACGGATGATTCTTGAGAAATTCAACTGTTTTAAGTGAATTTTCAACATGCCTTTCCACTCTCAAAGAAAGCGTTTCAAGCCCCTGCAGCAACAAAAATGCGTTAAACGGCGATATTGCCGCCCCCATATCCCTTAAAAGCACCGCCCTAATTTTAGTTACAAACGCCGCTTTTCCAGCCGCCTTAACGAAACTTATTCCATGATAGCTTGGATTTGGTTCCGTAAGTCCCGGGAATTTTCCGCTTCCCTCCCAGTCAAAATTTCCGCTGTCAACAATGACGCCGCCTAAAGATGTTCCGTGGCCGCCTATAAATTTAGTTGCCGAGTGTACAACAATATCTGCCCCGTGTTCTATCGGCCTGAACAAAAATGGAGTTGCGAATGTATTATCGACAATTAAAGGTATTTTATTCTCATGCGCAATCTTTGCAACTTCTTCAAAATCTATTATATTGCTGTTTGGATTTCCAAGCGTTTCAATAAACACAGCTTTTGTATTTTGTTTAATGGCTTTTTCAAAATTTGCAGGGTCGTCGCCGTTTACAAAATCAGTTTCAATCCCATAGTCCTTAAGCGTATTTGCAAGAAGATTATATGTTCCTCCATACACGGTAGACGCCGAAACAATGTGATCTCCCGCATAAGCGATATTTTGTATTGCATATGCGATGGCGGCTGCTCCTGAAGCCACTGCAAGAGCCGCAACCCCTCCTTCAAGAGCCGCTATCCTTTTTTCAAATACGTCTTGGGTAGGATTTGTAAGCCTTCCGTATATATTCCCCGGTTCGCTTAAATTAAACCGGCCTTCTGCCTGAGAGCAGTTATCAAAAACATAGCTGGTAGTTTGATATATCGGAACAGCTCTTGCTCCTGTTGCACTGTCTGCAGTTTCCTGTCCTGAATGAAGCTGTAATGTCTCAAATTTGTAATCTCTGCTTTTTTTCATTTGTATCGCCGCCTTTTTATAATTCATATAATTCCTATCGATTTAGTATGATATAATTATAGTATTCTTACTGTATTTTGTCAATATAAAAATTATTTTTTCTCTTGACATAAAATTTTTAATAACTTATTCTGAAAATATGGTTGGCGCCTTCCTCTAATTTAAAGCAAAGGGGAATTATAATGTATCATTCAATCTGGAAAAACAGCCACTATGAAGCCGGTCTAAGATACGGAAAATCGCTTTTCAAAAAAGGCATTAACCCGATTTCTGCACGCAGTATAACAAAATTACAGAAAGAGTTTTCGGCTGCGTGCCTTCCGTTTTATATTAAATATTATCCGGAAATTACAGAAGAGATTCAAGGAATTGCAGACGGGCTCAATATAGATTTTAGTTCAATTGCAGATTTTTTATTTACAATGTACTGCTTTACTTATGAAAACAACTGCTCATGCTTTGCTTTCAGCAAAGGAAACAAAACAATATTGGCAAGAAACAGTGATTTTTTATCTAATATAAGAAAACTTTGCGACAGCGCGTACTATAACCTTAAAGACGGATATCGATTCATAGGCAACACCACATCATGGACTGAAATTGAGGACGGAATAAACATACACGGCCTTGCCGCCGGACTCACATTTATATATCCTGTAAAAATAAAGCCGGGAATAAATGCAGGTTTAATGATAAGATATATATTGGAAAAATGCAAAAACGTAAACGAAGCTGTTGCGGCTGCAAAATCACTTCCTATATCTTCACAGCATACAATTATGCTTGCCGATAAAAGCGGCAAAACAGCGCTTCTGGAATGTTGCTGCGATAAAGTAAACGTAATATATCCTAAAGAAAAAACTTATTTATTTACAACCAATCACTTTAATTCGCCAGAAATGTTGGCATATCAATATAAAGGAACAGATGATATTCATTCTCATGAAAGGTATAAAACAATTAAGGAAGCTTTTGAAAAAGAATTTGAACCTTCAGTTAAATTTTCAGCGGATTTGCTGTCAGGTAAATATGGGTTTATGTGCCAATATAACCGAAAAAACGGAATGGATACAATTTGGGCCTCTGTTTTTGACGTAACCGATTTAAAAATATACAGAGCTGAAGGAAATCCTTCAAGAAAAGGCTTTATTGCCGATAAAAGGCTTTTTAAACTCTAATGTTATTCATAGGCCAAGCTTACAATTTCCCCGGAAAATATAAGGCTTAAAAAACCCCGCAGCCGTTAAAAAGCAAACAGTATCCGGTTAATTATATGTTTTATCCGGAAACGCTCATCCTCGGCTGCGGGTTTTTATATCATATAGTCGTCAAATTGATTTTTATTATATTCATTTACTAAATCTTCAAGCGTGTACTTGTCAATATATTCATTAATTACATGGTAAAGGCCATCCCAAAAATTTCGCGTTCCACATTGGTTCAGCCTTTCACAATGCTCGCCGTTTCCATCAAGGCATGAAATAGGAGCAAGATTTCCTTCGGTAACCCTCAAAATATCTCCCACCGAATAATCTTTCGGCTCGCGCGTAAGCTTGTATCCTCCGGACGGGCCGCGCATACTTCTAATATACCCAACCTTACAAAGCAACGCTATAATTTGTTCCAAATATTTAAAAGATATACCCTGCCTGCTGGATATGTCCCTAAGCGGCACATTGCCGCCATTGCTGTGAACGGCAATATCAACCATAAGCCTCAACGCATATCTCCCTTTAGTTGAAATTTTCATCACAAATCGCCACCTTTCATATCCATATTTTAATATAGAGCTTGTATAAATTTATTTAAGGCTTTTTTTAAAACTTTGGGCATCCTCTTTCATTTTAGCGGCGGCCTTCTCAACAATGCCTCCGTTATCCCCGCCCATAAGCCTTGATATCTCATTTACAGAGCCATAGTTATCAAGACAAATTATATTCGTAATTGTTTTATTTCCTTCTACGCTTTTTTCAATAAGGAAATGATTATCGGCCATTGCCGCGATTTGCGGCAAATGGGTTATACATAAAATTTGACGTTTTTTCGCTATAGCCGCCATCTTTTCACCTACACGCGACGCTGTTTTGCCGCTTACGCCCGTATCTATCTCATCAAATATGAATGTATCAATAGTTTCGGCATCGGCAACAACTGTTTTAAGCGCCAGCATAATCCGGCTCATTTCGCCTCCGGAAGCGATTTTTGAAAGAGGCTTCAATTCTTCTCCCAAATTTGGAGAAATGAGAAACTCCACTGTATCGTTGCCTTTAAAGCTAAATGTTTCTTTCTTTTTAACATTAATTTTAAATTCAGCATTTCTCATTTCAAGATCTTTAAGCTGTTTTTCAATTTCTATGCTTAGTTCTTCAGCCCTGCGCCGTCTTATATCAGTCATTATATCACAGCCGTTTTTTATTTGGGCAAGAAGTTCTTTCTTTTTCGCAATCAGCTTTTCAAGCGTTTCGCCGCTGTTAATAATAAAATCAAGTTCCTGCTGAGCCTTATCTCTAAACTCAAGTATATCGTGCACAGTAGGGCCGTATTTCTTTTTAAGATTATATATTAAATCAAGACGTTCCTCTATTTCTTCAATTTCATCGGGATCGCCGTCAATTTCACTGTTATATCTCCTAATATCGCGAACGGTATCTTCCAGAGAATCGCTCACCTCATTTAAAGCATTGTATATTTTAAGGGCGTCCGAATCAAATTCTTTCAGTTCATTCATCAAATTCAAAGCATGGCCGATTTGATCCGATGCAGAAAGTATTTCATCCTCTCCTTCATATAAAAGCTTGAGGCTTTCCCTCGTATTTCTCATAACTTTGTCTATATTATTAAGATAATCCCGGCGTTCATTAAGAATATTTTCCTCATTCTCTTTCAAAGCCGCGTCATTAATTTCATTGATCCTAAACTCAAGCTTTTCTATTTTATCCCTAATATCGTATTCTTCACCACTTAGACTTTTTATCTCGCCAATAACAGTTTTATATTCTTTTATTATATCGCCCATATTTCTTTTAATATCATCAATTTCGGGCATACAAAAACTGTCAAGTATATCTATATGCTTTGCAGGATTCAGCAAAGACTGGTGTTCATGCTGACCATGCACATCAATAAGGCTTTCTGACAGACGTTTAAGCATAGAAACAGTAACAGGAGTTCCGTTAATCCTGTTAGAACTTTTTCCTTCAGACGACAATGTTCGCTGTATAATAACGGCATTATCCTCTATTTCGATTCCCATTTGTTCAAACTGTCTTTGTATTTCATCGTTTGAAATTTCAAACTCAGCCACAACCTGTGCATTTTTTGCGCCTGTACGCACAAAATCTTTGGACGCCCTTTCTCCGAGTACAAAATTAACAGAATCTATTATCATGCTTTTTCCCGCGCCTGTTTCGCCTGTAAGTATATTAAGGCCGTATCCAAACTCTATGTCGGCTTTTTCTATCAGCGCCGCATTTTTTATATGTAATCTTAAAAGCATTGTTTTTCACCTGATTTATTCTGCATTTATAATGCGGTTAAGTTTCTGTATAAATTCCACTGCCTGACTGTGCGTTCTTGCTACGCAGAACACCGTGTCGTCTCCGGCTATAGAACCGAGAATATCGCTGTTTTCCATATTGTCAACGGCAACTGCAACCGCCATTCCCATTCCGTTAAGAGTTTTAATAACAATCATATTCTGAGCAAAATCCATTTTTATAACGGCGTCTTTAAAAACCCTGATGAGCCTTTCGGAAACTTCGGCGTCTGTGGTTGTAATTGAAACATATTTTTGCTTTCCGTTTTCTGTTGCCATTTTTGTCAGCTTAAGTTCGCGTATGTCTCTTGAAATTGTGGCTTGAGTAACGGCAAAACCTTCATCACGCAGCATTTGTGCCAGGTCCTCCTGTGTTTCAACATTGTTGTTTTCTATAATTTCAAGAATTTTTGTCTGTCTGGCTATTTTCAATTTACCTGCCTCCTCGTCCGAACATTTTTTCTCTCAAGACGTCATAAAAACCCAGATCCCCTGTTTTTATAATGCTTGTATAAAACTGCGATTTCCTTATTATAATATAATCCCTGTGTTCAAGCGGGCATATGCTTTGACCGTCGACAACCACAAATATCCTGTGACGCGGCGCCGTATTTATAACAAGCTTTACAATGTCGTCGGCTCCTACTACAATACTCCTTGCATGAAGCTTATGCGGGCATATCGGCGTTATTGCAAGCATTTTCGCATCGCTTTTTAATATAGGCCCTCCGGCCGCCAAATTGTATGCCGTCGAGCCTGTAGGGGTTGAAACAAGAATACCGTCGCCAAAAAAGTCGTCGATATATTCATTATTAACAAACACTCCTACATCCGATATGCTTCCCCTTGAAATGCTGACTTCGTTTAAAGCTATAACGCTCCTTCTGTAATCCCTTGAAGTATATATATCTCCTTGAAGCATCATCCTTTTTTCAAGCTTAAAATCTCCCCTGAGGACTTTTTTTACTGCCGTTTCCATTTCGTCTACGTTGCTGTCCGTTAAAAATCCGAGATGTCCGAGATTAATTCCCATAATAGGCGTATTATATTTTGCGGCCCGTTTTCCGACGCTGAGCATCGTTCCATCGCCGCCAAGAGCAATTATAAAATCGCTTTCCCTGTAAATCATATCATCGCGAGCGGAATACTGCTCAAATCCCGCCGTTTCAGCCGCGTTTTCACTTATCATAGGAATGCAGCCAAGCCTCAAAAGAAGTTTTGTTATTTCCTTAGTTGCGTTATAGTTCTCGTCTTTTCTTGTGTTTGGCAAGATACCTATTCTTTTCATTGGGGCTCTCCTATTTTTATTATAATTCATCATGAGAAACATATGCAATATTATTTGCTAAGGCATATGCTTCCGGTTTTGAAATTCCCTGATTTAACTTGTCAAGAAGTATTAAATATTCGATATTTCCTTCCGGACCTTTAATTGGCGAATAATCTATGCCTTTAATACCAAGGCCGTTTTCAAAAGCAAAGTCTATAATTTTTACAATAACGTTTCTGTGAACATCTAAATCCTTAACCACGCCTTTTTTTCCTACTTTTTCCCTTCCCGCTTCAAACTGCGGCTTTATAAGGCATACAACCTGCCCGTCGTCCTTCAGCCTGGATAAAGTGGGAGGAAGGACCATTGTAAGAGAAATAAACGAAACATCTATTGAAGCAAAATCAGCTAATTCGGGAACATGATTTTCCGTCAGATACCTGACGTTTGTTTTTTCAAGGCAGACAACCCTTTCATCATTGCGCAGTTTCCATGCAAACTGGCCATATCCCACATCTATAGAATAAACTTTAACTGCCCCGTTTTGCAGCATACAATCTGTAAACCCGCCTGTCGAAGCCCCTATATCCATACAAATTTTGCCGCGCAAGTCAATATTAAACTTATTTATGGCCTTTTCCAGCTTATAACCCCCGCGGCTTACATACTTCATTTGGCTGCCTTTTGCAGTAATCTCAGCTTTAACGTCTACTTTTGTGCCTGCCTTATCTTCCTTTTGACCGTTAACATACACAACTCCGGCCATTATCATAGCTTTTGCTTTTTCCCTGCTTTCTGCAATCCCGTTTTGAACCAGTAATATATCAAGTCTTTCCTTATCAGCCATTCTGTTCTTTTCCTTTTTCTAAAATACTCTTTATACTGTTGTATAAGCCCTCGGAATCAAGCCCGTATCTTTTAAAAAGCTGTTCCCTCGTTCCCTGTTCAATAAACTTATCCGGAAAACCGAAAGCTTTGAACTCTATTCCGTTCTTTCGGCACACAACGCTTTCAATACAGCTACCAAACCCTCCGGCAACAATATTATCTTCAACAGTAAATATATACTCGCATTTTTCACATATATAATTTACAGCTTCAATATCTAAAGGCTTTATAAATCTGATATTTACAAGCGCCGGACTATATCCTTCCTCTTTAAGTTTATCAACAGCCCCTTTGGCATAACGGAACATAGTTCCACAGCTTAAAACTGCAATTTCACATCCGTCTTCAACAATTTCAGCCTTTCCGTATTCCACTTCTTCGTTTATGTTCCATTCCTCTTCCGCATCGCTTCTGGGATAACGGATTGCAACAGGTCCATCCATGGCGACAGCTTTTGAGAGCATATTTTTAAGTTCTTTTCCCGAACGGGGAGCCATAATGGTTAAATTGGGGATACCCGACAAATACGAAATATCAAATATTCCCTGATGTGTTTCACCGTCGGCGCCGACAATGCCCGCCCTGTCAATGGCAAATATAACATGAAGGTTCTGCATTGCAACATCGGTTATTATTTCATCATATGCCCTTTGAAGGAATGTAGAGTAAACTGCAAAAACAGGTATAAACCCTGAGGCCGCTATACCGGCGGCAAAAGTAACCGCATGCTGCTCTGCAATTCCTACGTCGAAAAACCTTTTAGGGAATGTAAGCTGAAAATCATCCAAACCTGTGCCGCTTGTCATGGCCGCGCTAATTGCCACAAGCTTCTTATTTTCCCTGCCCAGCGAAACCATTGTATCGCCAAAAACTTTTGAGAAAGATGTTTTTTTATTCTTTGAAGTCGGACATCCGTTTTTTATATTAAAACTGCCGACGCCATGATAATCCCATGGCAACTGCTCGGCGAAACGATAGCCTTTTCCTTTTTTTGTTCTTACATGAAGAAGCACAGGGCCGTTTATTTTTTTTATATTATTAAGAACATCGATTAATTCGTCAAAATTGTGTCCGTTAACAGGTCCGACATAGTTAAATCCAAGTTCTTCAAACATAATTCCCGAAACAAGAAAAAATTTTATCCCGTCTTTTATCTTTTCGATAGTTTTATCTAAAGTCATCCCTATAACGGGAATTTTATCCAAGACTTTATGCACGCCTGCCTTCGCATTTAAATAGGCTTGGGCAGTTCTTAAATCATTCAGATGCCTTGAAACCGCCCCGACATTATTTGATATCGACATCTGGTTATCGTTAAGCACAACAAGTATGTTTGTATTGCTCCTGCCGGCATTATTAAGCGCTTCATAAGCAAGGCCGCCTGTCATAGAACCGTCGCCGATAACGGCAACTATCCTTTCATTCGAACCTTTTAAATCTCTTGCTATGGCCATTCCTAGGGCGGCCGAAATTGAAGTTGAACTATGTCCGGTGGCAAAAGAGTCATATTTTGACTCTGAAGGCTTAGGGAACCCGCTCAACCCGTCTAGCTGTCTTAAGTTTTTAAATCCTTCTTTTCTTCCCGTAAGTATCTTATGTATATAAGCCTGATGCCCTACATCCCAAACAATTTTGTCTTTTTCCAAATCCATTGTATAGTGCAGAGCCATAGTAAGTTCAACAACTCCAAGATTTGAAGCTAAATGCCCGCCTGTCTTTGAAATATTTTCAAGCAAAAATCCCCGTATTTCTTTCGCAAGCCGCGGAAAATCTTTAACAGGTATTTTTTTAATGTCGTTAGCTTTGTTTATACTGTCTAAAAGTTTATCCAAAAAACACACCGCTTTCCTAATCTTAAAAATCCCTAAAATAAACACCCTACAATAACGCCGAGTATCGCTCCGCACACAACCTGTAAAGGCGTATGTCCCAACAGTTCTTTAAGGTGTTCGTCAAATTTTAAATCTGTGTGCATAAACAAAAGGTTAATAGCCCGGGCTTGTTTCCCTGCCGCACGCCTTACTCCCGCCGCATCATACATTACTATCAGGCTAAACACACAGCTTACTGCAAAAATAGGAGAATCAAATCCATAAATTTTGCCTATGCATGTAGTCATAGATGCAACAAAAGCAGAATGTGAGCTTGGCATACCGCCGGCGCCGTACAATCTTGAGAGTATAACCTTCCTATCTGAAATAAACGTAAGTATTACTTTAATTACTTGGGCAATAAACCAAGCCAACAATGCAGCCCGTAAAGTCGTGTTATTAAAAAGCTGAACAAATCCCATATTTTCACACCCTTGATCAAAACTTCCTGTCGATTAAATATTTTGTAAGTTCAACAAGAAATTCAGCCCTATCCCCAAAATTTTCAAGCAGTTCAACCGCTTCGGCCGAAAGCCTCTTAACAATTTTAATAGATTCATCCACTCCGTAAATTGTTACATAAGTGCTTTTTTGATTTTTTTCATCACTTAAAACAGGTTTGCCCAACTCTTCCTGCGTTCCTATAACGTCAAGTATGTCGTCCTGTATCTGGAAAGCTACTCCTATCTTTTCCCCCGCCGATTCTAAAATTTCAATTGATGTGTCGTTTGCCCCGCCTAAAACGGCTCCGGCCTTTAATGCAGCCTGTATCATAGCGGCGGTTTTATTTTTATGAATATATTCAAGGGTTTTAATATCAATATTCTTTCCTTCGCTTATAACGTCGACAACCTGTCCTACAAGCATACCGCAAGTCCCGGCTCCGTCAGCTATAGCTTTCATAGCTTTTGCGCTTTTTTCATCGCATGTTCTGCAAACCGCGTCGGCCATAGTTTGAAACGCATGGCTCAAAAGCGCGTCGCCTGCAAGTATGGCTATATTTTCGCCAAAAGCTTTATGGTTTGTAAGCCGTCCCCTTCTGAAGTTGTCATTGTCTATTGCCGGTAAATCATCATGTATAAGCGAATATGTGTGGATCATCTCAATGGCGCAGGCAAAAGGCGCGGCGTTGTCATCCTTCCCGTCAAACAAACGGTTTGCGGCTAAAAGCAAAATCGGCCTTAGCCTTTTGCCGCCGGCAAAAACCGAATACCGCATTGATTTAAATATAATTTCCGGATACTCGGATTCTTTTGGCAAATATCCGTCCAATTTTCTGTCTATATATTCCCTTTTTTCTTTCAATTCAAGTTCCAGATTCATATTTTTTCCTCCGTAAGACCGTCAAATGGCTCAAGGCTGTATTTCCCGTCAAAAGCTTCTTTCAATTCCATAACTTCTTTTTCAGCCGAATCAAGCGTGTTGCGGCAAAATAAAGTAAGCTCCATTCCCTCTTTATAGAGGGCTATAGACTTCTCAAGGGTAATTTCGCCGTTTTCAAGCTGTTCGGCTATTTCTTCAACTCTTTCCAAAGCATCCTCATAGGAAATTTTCTTTTTAGCCATTACTTTCAATCCTTTCCATTACTGTTGCATATATCTCCCCGTCCGTAACCCTAACGGAAATTTTTTCTCCTTGTTTTATACTTTTAACTGAAGATATAAGCTTTCCGTTTTCGGAAAACGCAATGCTGTAGCCCCTTTTAAGCGTTCCTAAAGGCGAAAGCAGTTCAAGCCTCTCAACAGAATGTTTAAAAAGTTCCTTTTTCGCAGAAAAATTATTTAAAACCGCTTTGTCCATTGATTTTTTACATTTGTCCAAAAGTATGCTGTTGTTTGCCAAATTCTCATACACTCTTTTAAAAGCCCTGTTCTTTGAAACAGACAAAACATATGATTTATTGTCGGCAATATATTTTTTCATAGCAAAGTTCAGCCTTTGACGCACTGAATTAAGAACGGCCAAATCGCCTTCAACGTCGTTAACGGCAAGTTCGGCGGCGGCCGAAGGCGTAGGGGCTCTTAAATCAGCCACAAAATCCGATATTGTGAAATCCGTTTCATGCCCAACTGCCGAAATAACCGGTATATCTGAAGCAAATATCGCCCTCGCAACGCTTTCTTCATTAAACGCCCATAGGTCTTCTATGCTTCCTCCTCCGCGCCCCAAAATTATGGTATCGGCGCCGCCCCAGTTATTAACAGCTTTTAACGCATTAACAATAGACGCCGCCGCATTTTCTCCTTGGACAAGAACAGGCGCAACTACAATCCGGACACTCTTATTGCGCCTTTTTGCTATATTAATTATATCGCGTACAGCCGCCCCGGTAGGAGAAGTTATAACGGCTACGGTTTCAGGTTTACTGCATATTTCACGCTTGAAATCGCCGTCAAAAAGCCCTTCCTTTTCCAGTTTGTTTTTAAGCCTGTCATATGCGGCAGTAAGCGCGCCAATTCCAACGGGCTGTATCAGTTCCCCGTAAAATTGGTACTGTCCCGTTTTTTCATATATAGAAATATAACCACAAACAACCGCTTCCATACCATTTTCGGGTTCAAAAGGCAGCATTTGCGCATTTCCTCGAAACATTATACAGTTTATGGCGCTTTCTCCATCTTTTAAAGTAAAATAAAGATGTCCTGAAGAGTGGCGTTTATAATTTGAAATCTCGCCCTTAATCCAAAGACTTTGAAGTATAAAATCCTTTTCAATAAGCTCCCTTATATACCGGTTAATTTGTGTAACAGAAAATACACGCGGTTCTATCACAAAATCACCTCTGTGATATTTTGCCCAAAATACCGTTAATAAATCCCGGGGCTTGATCCGAACTGTATTTTTTGGCAATTTCAACCGCTTCATTTATAACAATTCCGTCAGGAGTTTCATCGTCATACAACATTTCATAAACTGCAAGCCTTAAAATTGCCAAATCAACTTTATTAAGCCTTTCAATCGTCCAGCCTTTTAAGTTTTCGCTTATAATCTTATCAATATCGCTTATATGTTCTACCGTTCCGTCTACGGCCCTAACTATGTAATCCATATCGCCGCCTCCAATATCAGGATTTTCATCAAAAAATATTTTTTTGCTGTTATCAATCTCTTCATTATTAAAAAAATCCAACTGAAACAGAAGGCTGAAAGCATTTTTCCTGGCGTTTGTCCTACTCATTTTTTCTCCTCCGTGTCAACTTCAAAATCCATAAAGCAAAGTAACCCTCAGGCGCCAATTCCTAAGGGTATCTTTTTTTGCCGGATTACTCTGCTTCTTTTTCCTCTTTCTTCGCTTTTTCCATAACTACTGCACTTATATTAATATCAACGGCGTTAACTAAAAGGCCTGTCATTGTTTCAACTGCATTTTTAACTTTTGTCTGAACCTCTTCAGCGGCCGCACGGAGTTTGGTTCCATATTTTACAGCAATTTCAACTTCAATAGACGCTTCTCCGTCCTCTACAAAAACTTTTATTCCTTTTGCAAGGTTTTTCTTACCGAAAAGGCCGGCAATAGATTCAACCGTTGCCCCTGCAACGGCTATAACTCCATCCACTTCGGCGGCCGCCGCCCCTGCTATAATTGCTATCACCTCATCCGCAATCTGTATCTGGCCGAGTTTATTATCTGAATATTCTGACATATTTATTTCCTCCTTAATATAGAACACGCCTTTTAAAAGCAAAACTTCATTTTTAAATGCGTTAACTATGTATATTATAACAGATTTTATGCACAATGCAAAACATTTTATGCATCATATTTATAACAAAAGGCGCAAATGAAAAGCGTCCTTATAATAAACGCTTTATATGCAGTAATTATTATAAGCGGACGCTTTAAAAATATTATTTATTTAATTACTATATTTACTATTTTTCCCGGTACAAAAATCTCTTTTACAATAGTTTTCCCCTCAAGCCTTGAAGCAAGCAGTTCTTTTGCCTTTGAAAGTACTTCGTTCTTATCGGCGTCTTTCCTTACCGTTATATTTTCCCTTACTTTTCCGTTAATTTGAAGAGGTATAACAATTTCGTCCTCAGTAAGCTTTGAAGTATCTGCCTCAGGCCATCCCGCATTAAATACAGTATCCGTATGCCCAAGTTCCCTGTAGAGTTCTTCGGCTATATGCGGAGTAAAAGGCGCAAGCAGCACAATAAGCGTTTCAAGGCAAGATTTATCGATACCGTCCTGCTCTTTCGCAATGTCAATAAGTTTATTTGTGTATTCCATAAAACCACTTACAACCGTGTTCATTGTAAGCGCTTTTAAACGTGATGTTATTTCATAAATCATTTTATTTTTAACAAACTCTGACTCTTTTGAAGGCTCGGCGTTTTTATCTTTATAATTAGCGACAAGTTTCCAAACCTTGTTCAAATATCTGAAAACGCCGTCTATACCACTGTCGTCCCATTCGCTGTCAACTTCAGGCGGACCTACGAAAAGTTCGTACATTCTTAAAGAATCACATCCGTATTTAGCAACAAGCTCGTCCGGAGAAACAACATTCCCTTTGGATTTGCTCATCTTTGCCCCATTTTTGTTAATCATTCCCTGATTAAACAGCCTTTTAAAAGGTTCGTCAAAGTTTACAACTCCTATATCATAAAGGAATTTTGTATAAAACCTTGCATAAAGCAGATGCAGAACCGCATGTTCGATTCCTCCTACATACATATCTACAGGCGCCCACTTTTCAAGCGCTTCTTTGCTTGCAAGCTGCTTATCGTTATGCGGATCTGCATAACGTAGGAAATACCATGAACTTCCGGCCCACTGAGGCATTGTATTCGTTTCCCTTTTAGCAGGCCCGCCGCATTTCGGGCACGTTGTATTAACCCATTCGTCAATTGCCGCTAAAGGCGATTCCCCCGTATCAGTCGGCTGATAGCTTTCAACCATCGGAAGTTCAACCGGAAGCTCGCTGTCAGGCACAACAACTGTGCCGCAGTGTTCACAGTGCACAAGAGGGATAGGTTCTCCCCAATATCTTTGGCGTGAAAAAACCCAATCTCTGAGCTTATAGTTAACGGTCTTTTTGCCAAGGCCTTTTTCTTCCAATATAAGAGGAGCTTTATTTTTGGCTTCAAACGCGGTCATCCCGTTAAAAAGCGGGGAATTTATCATTTTTCCGTCGCCTGTATAAGCCTCTTTAAGTTCTTTTTCTTCCTCTCCTTCCGGAATGATAACTTGAATTATAGGAAGGCCGAACTTTTTGGCAAATTCAAAGTCGCGTTCATCATGAGCGGGAACACACATAATAGCTCCCGTACCATAATCCGCAAGTACATAATCCGATACCCATATAGGCGCAAGCTCGCCATTTAAAGGATTAATCCCATACCTCCCGGTAAATACGCCTGTTTTTTCCTTATCTGTCATACGATCGACGGAAGATTTTGTCGACGCGGCAAAACAATAGTCCTCAACTGCTTTTTTATACTCGTCAGTTACAATTTCCTTTACAAGTTTATGTTCAGGTGCAAGCACCATGAAAGTAGCCCCATATAAAGTATCGGGCCTTGTTGTATAAACCGTTATTTCATGCTCGGTATCTTTAATTTTAAAATTAACTTCCGCCCCATAGCTTTTGCCGATCCAGTCTGTCTGCATCTTTTTAACCTTTTCGGGCCAGTCAAGTTTGTCAAGGTCGTTAAGGAGCCTCTCTGCATAGTGTGTTATCCTCAGCATCCACTGACGAAGGTTCTTTTTTGTAACAACTGAACCGCATCTTTCACAAACCCCATTTGTGGCTTCTTCATTCGCCAAAACACATTTGCAGCTTGGGCACCAGTTAAGCGGCATTTCTTTTTCATAGGCCAAACCTTTTTCAAACATACGGGCAAATATCCACTGCGTCCATTTATAATATCCTTTGTCAGTAGTGTTAACCTCTCTGTCCCAATCATAAATCGCGCTTATTTCATGAAGCTGACGTTTAACATTTGCAATATTTGCATTTGTGCTTATTTCAGGATGCGTATTTGTTTTAATGGCATAATTTTCAGCCGGAAGGCCGAAAGCGTCCCACCCCATCGGATGAAGCACCTGATAACCTTCAAGAACTTTATAACGGCTTATTACATCGCTTAATACATATCCTCTCCAATGCCCTACATGAAGGCCCGAACCCGACGGATACGGGAACATATCAAGGCAGTAATATTTTGGTTTATCGGCATCTTCTTTGTTAATAGGGTTTTTCTCCCATTCACTGCGCCACTTTTTTTCTATGGCCGCAAAATCATACCTGCTGTTCATAAAATATCCTCCTAAAACATTTCGCTGCCCTTTGGGCGGCAATATTTTTAACTCTTTCAAAAAAATCCTCCGCCTCTTGATATAGAGACGAAGGACAGCTTCGCGTTACCACTCTAGTTTGCCTAAAATAAGGCACACTCAAACCCATTAACGCCGGGAAACGCCGTATCCTACTAAAAAATTCAGTACGGGGCTCAAAGGCGAGTTCAGAATTTCAGGCATGTTGTTTTGCACCACACAACAACTCTCTTAAATGTCTGATAAACTTACTATTCCTTATCAAAGCCTTTAAAATAATCAGTAACATAATATATAACACATTTTTTCCAATAAATCAAGCTAATTTACTCTTTAAACCGCCATATCCCAAATTAATTTAACAATTAAAATCGAAAGTACGACAAAAAACATCGGCCTTATAAACTTAACGCCTTTTTTAAGGGCAAAAGACGAACCTATAAAATTTCCGGCTATTCCAAAAACCGCTCCCGGAAGGCCTATTTGCCACAATATTTTCCCGCCCAAAGCAAATGTAATAAAAGCGGCAATATTTGAAGCCAAATTGACTATCTTCGTATTTCCCGAAGCCGTGATCAAATCAAAACCCGCAATTCCCGTAAATGCCAAAGCAAGGAACGTTCCCGTACCCGGCCCAAAAAAACCGTCGTACATTCCTATTACAAAACCTATGATAACAGATAAAATAATAATTTTTAAACTGCTATGTCGGTATGTAGTATCCTCATTTCCAAAGTCTTTTTTAAATACCAGAAAAACTGCTATAATCGGAACAGATACAACCATAATAAAATTAAGCGCCTTTTCGTTTATAAGCATATTCAAATACGCACCTATTGAAGAGCCTAAAAGCGCGGCGGCAGCGGCTGAAAAGGCCGCTTTATAATCTATTTTACTGCTTCTCATATACTTAATCGAAGCCACCAGCGTCCCGAATACAGAAGAGCATTTATTTGTAGCGGCGGCAAAATGCGGAGGCATGCCCGCCGCCAGATATGCCGGAAGGCTTATAAGCCCTCCTCCTCCCGCTATCGAATCTATAAAACCGGCAATAAATGTAAACGGACATATTATTAAAAGTATCTTTGTTGTATCAAACGCCGTGTCAATCATTTAATTCATTCCCCTGTTTATTTTTATTCCTGAAATAAACTCCGGCGGCCATAAATATGCAGAATACTATTAAATAGCCGACAACGGCAATCCTATGCGCAAATATAGCCGCAATTACCATAAAAACGCAGCCTGCCACAGTTAATAGAGGCATAACAAATCTATTGAAAGCATTTAAATCCTTATTCTTAATTACAAACATTATAACAATCGGTATATATGACGCATATATAGTTATAATCGGCAGTTCGGACGAATCAAATGTCAGGAATCCAAACCATGTGTCAGTTAAATTTGAACCGTAAAAATATAAAAGCCACCATGCGCAAATTAAAACCCCAAAAACAGCCGAATTATTCGGCATATTCGTCGTTTTGTCCATCTGAGAAAACTTTGCCGGATGCGGCCCCTCATTCCGTACTGCAACTGCATATATTCCTCTCGTTGATGCGAGCATAAGTCCGTTTAATGTTCCAAGGCATGATATAATAACAAATACAAAAAGTATAACGCCGCCCATAGATGAAAAGATACTTTCAAATGCAATTTTAATTCCCGCTTCTCCTTCCGACATCAAAACGGCATTTTCGACTGTTCCTGCAAGTCCAATATAATAGGATATATATACGCAGGCAATTATAAACGTGCCGGCAACCAGAGCAATAGGCAAATTCTTTTTTGCATTTTTTATTTCAGCGTTTATTGAAGTAGCAATTATCCATCCCTCATATGCAAATGCCGTAGCTACTACAGCTGTAAAAAGGGCATATTTTCCTTCAACTTCCACAACTGCAGTTGTAAAATTATAAACTGTCATACCGTCGGAAATTCCTTTTATTGTGCCTATCACAGCCATAAGAAGAAGCGGCACAAGCTTTATAATTGTTGTGGAAACTTGAAGTTTTCCGGCAAGCACAGGCGACAAAGCATTAAGCGAGTAGCTTGCAACAAGCAGGAACCCGGCGATAACCATACATTCTCCACCCGTTATGGAAAAACCAAAAAGCACGCATATATATCTCGCAGATACCCATGATAAAACCGACGTAAGGCATGGATAATATATCGTCGCCAGAAACCAGCCCAGATAATATGCATATTTCTTTCCTACAGTATTTTCGGCATAATCCACTACGCCGCTGACATGCGCATATCTTGTGGCCATAACCGAAAAAGTATATGCGCAGCAAATCATTATCAATGCGCCGACAGCCCATGCGATTATTCCAAGCGGCAAATTTCCGCCCGTTGCATTAAGAACCTTTTCAGCCTTAAAAAATACGCCGCTGCCTATGACTATTCCGACAACCATTGCAATCGCTGTAAAAAGGCCGTATTTTTTTTCAAAATTTCCACTCATTTGCGTAATCCTCTCCTGCCTGAAACCAATGTGATATTATATATTATAACAGTTCCAAAAACAATAACCGATACATCTCAAACTGGCATAGATTCGTATACTGTTTTACAAGACAAAAGTCCTAACCGACAAAACTTAAATCTTATCGGTTAAGAACTGTTGTCTTTTTTAAATATATTTTAATATATAATGAATTTATATACTGCGTCAACATATAATTTCAAAAATTTTATGCCGTCTGCGGCGAAAATTGGCTCATATAAAGATTATAGTAAAATCCCTTCTTCTCCATAAGTTCATTATGGGAACCGCGTTCTATTATTCTTCCGCCATTGACAACAGCAATCAGATCTGCATCTTTAATAGTTGAGAGCCTGTGCGCTATTACAAAGTTTGTTCTGCCTCTCATAAGATTATTCATGGCTTCTTGAATTTTCATTTCAGTCCTTGTATCAACGCTGCTTGTAGCTTCGTCAAGTATTAGTATCTTCGGATCTGACAATATTGCCCGGGCAATGCTTATCATCTGACGTTGCCCCTGGCTTAAATTTCCTCCTCCGTCTGTAAGTATTGTATTATACCCCTCCGGAAGCCTTTTTATAAACTCGTTTGCATTTGCAAGTTTTGCAGCTTCCTTGATTTCCTGGAAAGTAGCGTCTAGTTTTCCGTAACGGATATTGTCTTCTATAGTACCCGTAAAAAGATATGTGTCCTGAAGCACTACTCCTATAGCGGATCTGAGACTGTCGCGCTTTATATCGCGAATATCATGACCGTCGATAGTAATTTTTCCCGAATTAATATCATAAAAACGTGTCAGCAAATTTATTATAGTTGTTTTTCCGGCTCCCGTCGGCCCAACAAACGCTATGGTCTGCCCTGGTTTTGCATATAGGTTTATGTCTTTTAAAATAGGATTATTTTCTTCATATGCAAATTCAACATTTTCAAGGCTGACAAAGCCTTCAACTTCTCCAAGTTCATACGCATGTTCAATGTCTTTCGGTTCTTCCTGTTCGTCGATAACTTCAAATACTCGCTCCGCTCCTGCAAGCGCCGCCATAATCATATTGGCAAGCTGTGAAATTTCATTTATGGGCCTTGTAAATTGTTTTGAGTATGTCATAAACGTTGTAATTGTTCCCACCGTCATATTCATTCCGGTAATTATCATAATGCCGCCGATACATGTTATAAGAGCATAACTTATGCTGTTTAAAGCCGTTGAAATAGGCCCAATCATTCCCGAAAATATCTCGGCTTTTACTCCGGAAGATAAAAGATCCCTGTTAATGACCTCAAATTCTTTAATTTCTTCTTCTTCCCTTGTGAACACTTTTATAACCTTCTGCCCTGAAACTACTTCCTCTATATAGCCGTTGAGGTTTCCCAGCTTCTGCTGTCTTTTCATAAAATACTTACTGCTTTTTGCCGCGACTTGCTTCGTAATCAGAAGCATTACAGGAATTATAATGATAGTTATTAATGTAAGAAGCGGGCTTAATATACACATTGCGGCAAGAGTAAATATAACTGTCAGCAGGCTGCTTAATATCTGGGATATGCATTGGTTTAATGTATTTGAAATATTGTCAACATCGTTAGTGACACGGCTCATTACCTCGCCGTGCGGTTTTGAGTCAAAATATTTTAATGGGAGTTTTTGAAGCTTGTCAAAAACTTCTTTCCTTATTTCTTCAACAGTCTGTTGTGAAATACTAATCATCGTCACACTTTGAAGCCATGTAAATAAGCTTGCAAAAAGATACAGTATAAGCAGGGCGCCGCAAATTTTAACAAGCCCGGCTATATTGCCGGCGCTTATAAATTCGTCAATCGCAATTCCCATAACCCGTGTGGCTACCGTACTCATTAGCGTTGAAGCTATTATAAGGAGAAGTATCCCAAAAAGCTTTGCCTTATGTTTGGAAAGGTATTTCATTAAACGTATTGCCGTGCCTTTGATGTTTTTAGCTTTTTCAAAATTTACGGCATTTTTATTGCCCGGCCTGATATTAACACTTTTATTTTTCTCATTCACCTGAAACAGCCCCCTTTCCTGTCTGAGAATAATATATCTCCTGATAGTCTTTGCTTGTTTTGAGCAGTTCTTCATGGGTTCCCATGGCAGATATGGTCCCGTTTCCGAGCACTAATATTTTGTCTGCGTTCATAACTGAACTGATCCTTTGGGCAATTATAATTTTTGTGCTGTCTTTAAGTTCTTTTGCAAGCGCATTTTGAATTTTCTTTTCCGTAACCATATCCACGGCGCTTGTGCTGTCGTCAAGTATTAGGATTTCAGGGTTCTTAATAAGCGCCCTTGCTATTGAAAGCCTTTGTTTCTGCCCCCCTGAAAGGTTTACGCCCTTTTGACCGAGTTCTGTTCCATAATTAGCAGGAAGTTCCATAACAAAACCATGCGCCTGTGCAAACTCTGCCGCTTTGTATATTTCTTCATCGTCTGCATCCGGCTTTCCCCAAAGTATGTTATCTTTTATTGTCCCGCTGAACAATATTGCTTCCTGCAATACTACCGCTACTTTCTTTCTCAGAACTTCAAGGTCAAATTCCTTTACATTAACGCCGTCAACAAAAACTTCGCCTTCCGTAACATCATAAAGACGAGGTATTAAGTTAACAAGAGTTGACTTTCCGCTTCCGGTTTCTCCGAGTATAGCAACTGTTTCCCCTTTTTTAACCGAAAAGTTTATGTTTTCAAGCACAGGTTCTCCTGTTCCGCCTTCATATCTAAACGATACGTTTCTAAACTCGACAGTGCCTGTTTCATTTGTTTCTTTAACGGCATTTTCCGGGGTTACAATATCAACTTTGGTTTCAAGCACTTCGTTTATACGGTCTGCCGATACTTTAGCTCTTGAAAATATCATAAATACCATCGAAATCATCATCAGCGCCATAAGTATCTGTGTTAAGTATGTTATAAACGCCATTATGTCGCCTATTTCCATTGTTCCGGCTTTAACCTGAATACCGCCGAAATAGAGAATTGCAATAATACCGAAATTCATTACAAGCATCATGACAGGCATAATTAGGACGATTGTCCTAAAAGCCTTAATTGTAGTGTCTTTATAATCTTTGTTGGCTTCATCAAATTTCTTAATTTCGTAATCGCTTCTTACAAAAACCTTTACAACTCTTACTCCGGAAAGATTTTCCCGCATTACAGTATTAACTTTGTCAAGTTTCTCCTGGACAATTTTAAAAAGCGGAAAGCTTAATTTGATTAATACTGTTATGGCAGCCAGAACAATGGGTATCATAACCAAAAATATCAAAGACAATTTTCTGTTTATTGTAAACGTCATCATAATTCCGCCCACAAACAGAAGCGGCGCCCTTACAAGCATCCTTAGACTCATAAGAACAATATTCTGCATTTGCGTCACATCGTTCGTAAGCCTTGTTATTAAAGACGACGGTTTAAATGTATCAATGTTTTTAAAAGAAAATTCCTGTATTTTTTTAAATAAATCATCCCTTAGATCGGCTCCGAAGCCTTGGCTTGTCAAACTTGCAAAAATGAGACAGCCAATCCCGCCTATTATGCCAAGCGCCGCTATTACGACCATAATTATGCCGACTTTTATTATATAATCGAGATTTCCGGCCACAACACCGTTATCGATGATTTTTGTCATTAATTTAGGCTGTAAAAGTTCGCTTGCAACCTCTATCATCATAAGAAGCGGCGCAAGAATTGTATACAGTTTATATTTCTTCAGATATTTAGCAAGTTTTAACATTCTGCTCCTCCTTCATTTTGTTCCAAATTTCGGCACATCCTTTTAACGAAAGAAAGGCACATCGCTTTTTCTTCCTCTGAAAATCCTTTAAAATAACATTCCTCCATTCTGTAACTTATTTTGATACCAATCTGCATATGTTTTATCCCGCTTTCAGTTATAAATACCCTTATAACCCTTAAATCTTTATTGTCCTGCTTTCTTATTATTAAACCGGCCTTTTCCATTCTTTTAAGGGAATCCGTTATACTTGCGGCTCGGAAATTGAGAACATCGGCAATATTCTTCTGGGTACAGCCGTTATTTTGAGATATAAAAACAAGTATCGGCAGTTGTCCGGGAAAAATATTCTCTTTTTCCGCTAATTTTGAAAATTTGGCCCTATGCAGTATATTAAATTTCTTTAACTCTCTCTCTGCCTCACATAATGCCGCTTTAAATTCAAAATTACTACTCAAATTATAATCCCCTTTCAAAATTAATTAGCCTCCTAACTTTTTAGTTAGGTAGCTAATATTCTATATACAAATACTTTTTATGTCAATATAAATTTATAAAAATTAAAATAATTTTAGTATATTTAAAAAATAAATGCTTATACAAGCTATATGATAACATGCCTATTCTGTTTTATAGTTCAGGCTTTCAACACTTTATTTCAATCTGAATACAATGGAATTATTCATGGTTTTTACATTGTTTTTTCAAATTTTATATGTCGCTTAAAAATAAAACAAATCCGGAAAATATATACCAAATTCAACATGCCGTTAAATAAAAAACTGCCGGGAAAGCAGTATAAATCTCCCGACAGTTTTTTCTGTTATTGTTTGTGATCTAGGCAATGTGACGCACAATTGTCACATCCACAGCCGCATCCGCCATTTTTCTTAGTTTTTCTAACTTGCCTAACAGCCAAAATAATTATTATTAAAACTATTCCTCCAACTATATAAGTTCCCATAAAATTACCTCCTTATGCCTTAACAGGAATTTTTTTAGTTAAACTCCCATTTCCTTTTTGAGGCCTTACAAGCATATAAATAAAGAAAGCTATTACGATTATTGCGGCTGCAGTTCCTATTCCGAAACCGCCTCCTGATATAAAGGTACCGATTTGATAAATACAAAGCGACGCGCCATATGCAAGTATCGTTTGATAACCTATAGCAAACCAGAACCATTTTATATTATTCATTTCACGTTTGATTGCACCCATAGCGGCGAAACAAGGAGCGCAAAGCAGATTGAATACGAGGAATGAATATGCCGCCCATGTTGTCATGCTGCCCGCAAGAGTCCCCCAAATTTCGCTTCCGTCTTCAGCAACTTCAGTAAAACCGTAAAGTATACCAAAAGTACCTACAACATTCTCTTTTGCAACAAGACCCGTAATAGCCGCAACCGCCGATTTCCAATCGCCCCATCCTAAAGGCGCAAATACCCAGCTTACAGCGCTTCCGATATTTGCAAGGAAACCTTGGCTTAAATCTTCTACCATTGTAAATTTACCATCGACGATACCAAAGTTCGATGTAAACCAAATAAATATCGTTGAAAGGAGGATAATCGAACCGGCCTTTTTAATAAACGACCAACCTCTTTCCCACATGCTTCTAAGTACGTTCATCACAGTAGGCATATGATAAGCCGGAAGTTCCATAACAAACGGAGCCGCCTCGCCTTCAAACATTTTTGTTTTCTTTAATATAATTCCAGAACAAATTATTGCCGCAATACCAACAAAATAAGCGCTAGGCGCAACCCATGCCGCATTATCAAAAAGAGCTCCCGCTATAAGAGCGATAATCGGAAGTTTTGCTCCGCAAGGGATAAATGTTGTCGTCATTATTGTCATTTTCCTATCCCTGTCGTTTTCGATTGTTCTTGAAGCCATAACTCCCGGAACCCCGCATCCGGTGCCAATAAGCATCGGAATAAAAGTTTTTCCCGAAAGTCCGAATTTTCTGAATATCCTATCCATAATAAACGCTATCCTTGCCATGTATCCGCATGCTTCAAGGAAAGCAAGGAAAATAAAAAGTATCAGCATCTGCGGAACGAACCCTAAAACAGCCCCTACTCCCGCTATAATGCCATCAAGTATAAGAGAACTTAACCAAGGCGCACAATTTATTGATTCCAGAATATTTCCGACAATAACAGGAACGCCGGGAACAAAAATACTGCTTCCGAACAAATTCCAACCTTCGCCGAAAACGCCGTCATTTGCCCAATCCGTCGCTATCCCGCCGACAGTTGTAACCGAAACATAATAAACAATAAACATTACAGCGGCAAATATCGGAAGAGCTAAAAATCTGTTTGTAACAACCCTATCAATTTTATCAGATAAAGTAAGGCCTCCGTTATTTTTCTTTTTTAGGCATCCGTTTATAATCGACGAAATATATACATATCTCTCATTTGTGATGATACTTTCAGAATCATCATCCATTGCTTCTTCAGTTTCGGCAATAACAGATTCAACATTAGGAACAGTCTTTAACATTTCCGAAATCTTTTCATCACGTTCAAAAAGCTTAATAGCATAGAACCTTTTTTGTTCTTCGCTTATTGAATCATCTAACATTGAACTTATACTGTTCAAAGCAATTTCCACTTGATTTGCAAACGTATGTACCGCGCCTCTTATATCTTTTGTTTTAGCGGCATTAACAGCTTTTTCGGCCGCTTCCTTAATTCCTGTTCCTTTAAGAGCGGATATTTCCACTACATCGCATCCAAGATTTTTAGATAATTGTTTTATATTTATGATATCGCCGTTCTTTTGTACGACGTCCATCATGTTGATTGCCATTACAACCGGAATACCGAGTTCGCAAAGCTGCGTAGTTAAATAAAGATTACGTTCCAGGTTTGTGCCGTCAACTATATTTAATATAGCATCCGGCCTTTCATTAATAAGATAGTTCCTTGCAACAACCTCTTCAAGAGTATATGGCGAAAGGGAATATATACCAGGCAAGTCCATTATCACAACATCTTTATGGCCTTTAAGCCTTCCTTCTTTTTTTTCAACCGTAACGCCAGGCCAGTTTCCGACAAACTGGTTTGAACCTGTAAGCGCGTTAAACAATGTTGTTTTTCCGCAATTTGGGTTTCCAGCCAACGCTATTTTTATTCCCATTTTTATGTCCCCCTTAGAAATTCTTAATAAAATATCTATACGCTATTATTCTACAGCTATCATTTCAGAATCGGCTTTTCTTAGTGACAGTTCGTATCCCCTCACCTGTATTTCTATAGGATCGCCGAGAGGGGCAACCTTCCTTACAAAAATTTCAACGCCTTTAGTTATTCCCATATCCATAATACGGCGTTTAACGGCTCCTGCGCCGTCTATCTTAATAACCTTTACAATTTCTCCGGGCTTTGTGTCTTTAAGTGTTTTCAACTCATCGCGTCCTTTCTTTATTCAGACCATTACTCTATTGGCCATAACTTTACTGATAGCTACACGGGTATCTTTAACATTAACAATTAAATTTCCGCCGGATTCTGAAATAACAGATATGTTCCCTCCGACGACAAAGCCAAGGCTTTCCAAAAATTTCTTTGTTTCATCTTTTCCCGTAATTCGTTTAATAGTTTCGCTCTGTCCAGAGGATAGCATTGTTAAAGGCATCATCAATAACCTCCTTTTTGTCATTAAGCAACAAAATATGTATAGCAGTAATTTTAATAACTATTATTTAACACTTATTACCTATCAATAACCTTTAAACAGTTTACATCAGCTAACATCTATTGTCAATACCTTTGGGCAAAAAAAGTTAACTTATACTAATATATATTTTCAATTTTCAGATGATATGTATAAATGCAATTTTATTTTTAAAATACAAAAATTACTTTTAAAATTATATTTATATGCAAACTTTTACCATTACAGCAAAATATAGTTATAGCAAGTTTTATAAATTAAACCGTATATTTTTAAATATTTGTTTGAACAAATTGCAACTATATGGTAATATATAGTTGATAAAATATAGAAATATGATAGGGTTGGTGAATCTATTGAAACTTCAGGAATCCGGGGAAAACTATCTCGAAACCATATTAATATTAGAACAGCGTAATGGAATTGCCCGTTCAGTCGACGTTGCCAATGAACTAGGTTTTTCAAAACCCAGCGTCAGCCGTGCCGTTTCAGTATTAAAAGAAGCAGGATATGTAGAAATCGGTTCAATTAACCAGCTTCTTCTAACAGAATCCGGCCGCGAAGTTGCAGAAAAAATATATGAAAGGCATTGTATCCTTAAAGATTATCTTATGTCGATAGGAGTCGACGAAACTACAGCTTCTGATGACGCCTGCCGTATTGAGCATGTAATCAGCGACATAACTTTTGACTGCATTAAAAAAATTATGAGATGATAAAAAATGGCTCTCAAAACTGAGGCCATTTTTTATATATCAAATTGCGTTATATAAATATATTTCATACTGTTTATAAGCCATAAAAATTTACTTGTTAAAAATTTCGTTAATACATTTTATATACATACCGCAGAATGTTCTGAGATATATTTATACCATTATAAATTTGTCACACCTGTGCTATTTCTGAGTTTTATTAGACATGATTTGTAAATAAGAGCCGTTAAAATAAAGCCGATTAAATATCCTGACAAATTTAATATAAAATCATCTATGTCAACTACTTTATTAGGATACATTGTTATTATATCAATTGTCAACTGCAAAGGTTCGATTATTAATATTAAAATAAGCAAAATTAAAAAGCATTTTTTCATAGATACAAACCTATTTAATAATACATATGACAATGGAAACAACGGCAAAGTAATAATTATACTTCCAATAATAGGTATATAATTTTGATCTTGAATATAAATTGATATAGTTTTAAACGCTTCTAAATTTATAAAATTTATCAATGTTAAATCCATATCTCCTTTATAATTATAAGGTTTAAAAAGTATAATAAAAGCCATTAAAACATATGCGCTGCACAAAAAAACGTATATGCAAAAACCATAATCTACGTATTTCCTCTTGACAAACTGTATAAGACCACATAAAAATGCGCATATAACTCCGATAAAAGCGGCAAAAATACTTAAATGTAAAATATCCGAAAACGCCATTTCGTTTATTCCCCCATTCTTTCATAAACATACTTTTCAACTAAAACAAGAGCAGAAAATTACTTTCTGCCCTTGCTGCAGGAATAAACCCGCATTAATAGGAAGTGTGTTTATTTTACAAGCGATTTAGCTATTTCAGCGCCTTTCGCCAAAGCTTCCCTGTTAATAGGAATCAGCTTTGCTTTGTTGTCGCCGAAAACTTTAAGGAATGCTTTAAGTATTGATTCCGGCTCTACGATTTTATCAATTTCAATCACGGCTCCAAGCATAATGATATTAATTAATTTTGCATTTCCAAGTTCATTTGCAATATCATTAGCAGGGATATAATAAACATTAACATCAGTTCTGTCAACCTTTTCTGTGATAATACTTGAATTAACAAATATAGATCCACCGGGAGCGACCTTCGGAACAAACTTATGGAATGAAGGAAGGTTCATAACAACAGCGGTAGTAACGCCTTCTTCAAAAATAGGCGATCCGACAGGTTCATCCGAAACAATAACAGAACAGTTTGCCGTACCTCCGCGCATTTCCGGGCCATAAGCCGGAACCCATGAAACTTCTTTCCCATCAATCATACCCGCATATGTTAAAAGCTGGCCCATGGACATAACGCCCTGTCCGCCGAAACCTGCACAACTGATTTTATGTGTTTTTCCCATAATTATTTCCCCTCCTCTATATCTTTAAATACACCGAGAGGATAGTATGGAATCATTTTTTCAGTAACAAATTCCATCGCTTTTGTTGCGCTCATGCCCCAGTTAGTCGGGCATGTTGATACTACCTCAATCATTGTAAATCCTTTTCCGGCTTTCTGATATTCAAGGGCTTTTTTAATTGCCTTTTTAGTTTTCATAACATTGCCCGGTTTATCAACTGCAACCCTTTCAATATATGCAGGTCCGTCTAATGTGCTTAAAAGCTCGCAAATACGAATTGGATTTCCATTTCTTCCAACGTCCCTTCCGCTTTGAGATGTCGTAGCTCTCATACCAGGAAGAGTTGTAGGAGCCATCTGGCCTCCTGTCATACCGTAAATACCGTTATTAATAAAGATAGTAGTAATCTTTTCACCCCTTGCCGCCGCATGCACTATTTCAGCCATTCCAATAGAAGCAAGGTCGCCGTCTCCCTGATATGTAATTACCATTTTGTCAGGATGAACTCTTTTTATACCGGTTGCAGTAGCTGGAGCTCTTCCGTGTGCACAGTGGATTGAATCATATGTAAAATATCTCGGAATAAAAACTGCACATCCAACAGGAGCGCAAATAATCGTATTGTCAGTTTCGCCCATTTCTGAAATACATTCAGCTATAATCCTGTGAACAATACCGTGTCCGCAGCCTGGGCAATAGTGCATCCTAACGTCTGTTAAACCCTCAGGTCTTTCGAATAATGTTGTTGACATTATTTGTCACCTCCCATAACCTTTTCCGCATATGCTGCACATTCTTCAGGTGTTGGGATAACGCCGCCGCACCTGCCGTAGAAAGTAACCTTATCCTTATCGCCAACCGCAAGCTGAACATCAGGAACCATCTGGCCCATGCTCATTTCGCAAACGATGAATTTTTTGATATTTTTATTCTGGAACGGAACCTGTGGGAAAGGCCATAACGTACGCGGCTGGATTAAGCCAATCTTGTAACCTTTTTCCCTCAATTCTTTAACTGAATTTTTTACAATCCTGCTTGTTGTGCCGTATGCGACAAATGCATATTCAGCGTCTTCCATCATAAATTCATTGTATTTAACTTCTTCTTTTTCAATAACAGCATATTTATCTCTGAAGAATCTCAAGTTTCTTTCCTCGCATGTATGCGCGTCAATCTCAAGGTTTACGATAGTGTTTGTTTTTCCTTTAGGGCTCATGCCTAATGCCCATGTAGATTTGTCCGCCTGTTTCCTTGTTTTAACAGGTACGTCAAAATCTACCGGTTCCATCATCTGCCCGATAAGGCCGTCGGCAACTACCATAACAGGCGTTCTATAAAATTCTGCTATTTCAAACGCTTCTTTTATATCGTCTACAGCTTCCTGAATCGAACCCGGAGCAAGAACAGGCAAATGATAATCACCATTTCCGCCTCCGCGCGTAGCCTGATTGTAATCACTCTGTGAAGGCTGTATTGTGCCAAGTCCAGGGCCGCCGCGCATTACAGACACAATAACGCAAGGAATTTCACCCATTACGCAGTATCCGATACCCTCCTGTTTAAGGGCGATTCCCGGCGATGATGAACTTGTCATAACGCGCGCGCCGGCAGCTCCCGCACCGTATACCATGTTTATTGCGGCAACTTCGCTTTCGGCCTGTATAAACGTACCGCCCACCTCAAATAATTCTCTTGATAAATATTCAGGAACTTCATTCTGTGGTGTTATAGGATATCCGAAGAAGTATCTGCATCCACCAAGAATAGCAGCTTTTGAAAAAGCCTCATTACCTTTCATAATAACTTTTGCCATTACCTTCTCCTCCTTCCTAGTCGTTTTTAACGATTGTAATTACACAATCTGGACACATTCTAGCACAGCTTGCACATCCGATACATGAATCCATGTCTTTTATGCTTGCCGGGCTGTAACCAGCATCATTAGTAATTTCCATGTTAAGCGCAATAATTTTTTTAGGACATGAAACAACGCATAATTCACAGCCTTTACATTCTTTTTCATTGAAAGTTACAGTAAACTTTGCCATTCTAACAGCACCTCCTTGAAAATTTTACATCCACACTTCCCTCATAAAATACTTCATGGGAAACACGCAGCCGGAAAGTTTTTCCTTTATTTCAGGCGTCATGTCTAATACTACTTCCTCTACATATGAGGTATATTTAATCGGAATTCCGGCAATACGGCCCGCTTCAGAAAGTATTTCATCCCCCAACAAAATATCTTCTGCTTTTGTGTCCCTAACCAAGTTAGAGTTATTTACGAACCCAGTGACGGAAAGCCCGGAAGAGTATTCTAATTTTTCTTTTTGTTCAAGAATTTTTTCAACATTGCTTGTATCGGGCCTGAATACATTAACAACCATAAAAAACTCTGTTTCCGATGGATCAATAAGTTCTTTATATCTGCCCAATACAATGGTTCCAACATCATTACCGCCAAGATCTATAATGTAATTGTAGCTTTTATCCTCAAACGGCGCAAAAGCCTCCGCCGGGATTGCGGGGAGATCGGCTGAAGCGCTTATGGAAGAATCAATCATCCTTATTCCTTCTTTAATAAGCTTGTCCCTTACTTCCCTTGAGCGAAAATACACATTAACTATATCCATATCGGCTAAGGCTACTTTTTGGCATGACTGCCTGACCAGTTTAGTTGCATAATTAACTGCAAACTCAGTTTTACCGCTGCCGTAATGACCTGTTATAATCCTAACCCTTTTGTCATCCGAAACCATAATCGGCCTCCTAAAAACTAATCTAAAACAAATATTTTGTTATAAAAGTATTAAAATATTAAAAAATTTGATATTTTCCAAATCGATATTGTTGATTATAACTCTTTTAAACATATCATGCAATATTGATTTTGTATTTTTTTAAACACAATTTACATTGTACCACTAAAAACAAAATATTTTTCTGCAAAATTATACAGAATTAAATAATCAAAAATCTTAAAATTGTATAAATAAATTCTTTATTATCATTTAAATTTCATATATATTACATTATATTCACGTTAAAATTGCTTTAAGTGTTTTTTAATCCGAACAACTTTCAGTTTTTGTTATTTAATTAACATTATTTACTTAAAATTATTTGTATATATCAAACAAAAACGTTACTATAAAAAATATGTAAAAATTGCTTATACAGGTATATAATTAAATTATGCTTGTATACATTTTTTAATTCTTAAATCTGAAAACAAAAAGCGGGCATTTCAATTTGCAATGCCCGCATAGTTATATAAATTAATATTTTGACATATCAAACGACGATGAATGAGCATAATTCAATTCATCACCGTTGTATGAAGTTTCTGCCGATGGATAGCTGTATGTATTCTTTGAAACATCGCCTTTTTTAGCCGACAAATTCATACTTCCGCTTCCGTCATCAAGCGTAAACTTTGATAGTACACGCTCCAGTTCATTTGCCTGTGCCGACAATTCCTCGCTTGCCGCCGCACTTTCCTCAGCTGTCGCCGAGTTTGTCTGTACAACGGAAGATATTTGATCTACGCCAACACTGAGCTGAGCGATAGCCTCGGCCTGCCTTTTTGCCCCTTCCGCAATTAAATGTACTAAATCAACCGAAACAATAACTTTTTCTGTCGTTTCCTGCATAGCAACGGCAACATCTTTCGCAATGGCCTGTCCGTTATTTACGGCCGCAATTGAGTCCTCAATAAGCCTTGTTGTATCGCTTGCCGCTTCGGCGCTTTTTGAAGCAAGATTTCTGACTTCATCCGCAACTACTGCAAAACCTTTTCCGGCGCTGCCGGCTCTTGCTGCTTCAACAGCCGCATTAAGGGCAAGGATATTAGTCTGGAACGCTATATCTTCAATAGTTTTAATGATCTTACTGATCTCTGTGGATTTAAGGCTGATTTGTTCCATTGCGTCAACCATACTTTTCATCTTGTCATTGGCATTTCCCGCCAAATCCATGGCTTCTGATGAGCGAGTGCTTGATTCTTCAGCATGTTCGGCCGTCTTTTTAACATCGGCCGAAACATCTGTAATTGTAGCCAAAAGTTCTTCAACGGCGCTTGCCTGTTCAGTTGCACCCTGTGCAAATGCCTGTGCGCCGTCTGATACCTGCTGGGAGCCGCTTGCAACCTGTTCGGCTGTAGATTCAATAGTTCTCATCATTTCATTTTGCATTGCAATCGTCTTAAGTATTGTATCCTGCATCACACGGAAAACGCCTTTAAAATCTGTTGAAGATTTAACCGTAAGATCGCCTTCCGCAACTTTTTCCATAGCGGCGTTAACTAACGTTACATATTCATTAAGCCTTTCACAGCTTGCATTGAACCTCGCCGATACTTCTCCGAGTTCATCGTTTGAAACAACCTCAATATGATTATCAAGCTTTCCTTCAAATAATGACTCCATGCCTTCGAGAAGGTTCTTTGCTCCTCTGCTGATGCCTCCGGTAATCTTTAAAGCCATTATAACTGAAACAAGAACACCGACTATAAGGCTTCCAATTACCATAACTTCCGCTTTAAAAATCATGGAATCAAGGGCATCCATTTGTGTACGTCCGTTTTCCGTTTTATTTTCAATAATTTTATCTATAACATTTGTTATATTGTCACATAACGGCACAAGTTCATGCTCAACTATTTTTTGAGCAGCACGCATATCATTGCTTTTTACATAGTTTTCAACTTGTTTCCTATATGAAAAATATTCATTTAAGTATCCTTTCACCTCTTCTAAGTTTTTCTTGTTAGATTCATCCAACAAAACATTCTCCATTTCAGCAATATCTGTTTCCAAAATATTTGAACTTTCAACAACTCTGTTCATCATATCCTGACTTGAGGCCTGATCCGTCATATATACGCCTAAAGATATCAATTTTTGATTATTGTTAAATTCGGCTAAAAAATTAACCACGAATTTTTGCCCTTCGCCGTAATATTCATAAACCCAGTTGGCCTGTTCCTTAGCTTTTATAAGCTGCCTCAGCCCTACTATAGATCCCAATCCTGAAACCACAATTACAGCTGCAAATCCGGCGATCATTTTTTTCTTTATGGACAACCCTTTTGAAAATTTTTTCATACCATGTACTCCTCCTAACAAATCTCAGTGTTTTAATATGTACCTGCTTATGCAACCAAATATTTAATTCAACTTATAAAAATTCAATTAAATACCAAAAAAACTGCCTGATAAAATTATGCTTATATTCCAAAAATTTAAATGCACACATAAATCGGTTATATTTAAAACAGCATATATAACACAAAATAAAGCATGCTGCAGCTAATATGGTCAATAAAAGTTATCATTTAAAATGCAAGTCCATTTCTTAAAATCAAAAATAAATCTTCCGAGCATGTTTAAATAAATTCAATATGCCTGCCATGATACTTATTTTCAATGAAATATATTATACTACATTAAATTTAATAATACAATCATGTACAAATAAAAACATTCGTTTTTGCAATAAAATATTGAACAATGGCGAATAAATGCAAAATTACCTGAAATATTTAATCGACATAATATAATATCGGAAAAAAATTCAAAATATTAAGGGTTGTTATAAAACAACCCTTATATATATGTTTAAATAAAATAAAAAATTATTTAAAATATTCAAATTCCAAATCGTAAATTTTAACTGTGTCTCCTTCTTTTATCCCTTTTTCTTCCAATGCATCTATTATACCTTTTTCCCTCAAATATTTCTGGAAGAAAGCAAATCCCTTTTCGGTATCAATATTAGTATATCCGATCATCTTTTCAACGCCTACGCCTGTTACAACATAATAATTTCCGTCATATATCTCTATTTCAAAAGGCTCTTTATCGATATCCGGTTCAATGAACTCTTCGAAATCCTCTTCAAACACAATATTTTCAGGATATTCTTTAAGTTTTAAAGCAACAGCTGCCAATAAATCGTCAAGTCCTTTATTTGCCGCAGCTGAAATAGGAAAAACTTTATATCCTTTTGGTTCATAAACAGCCTTCAGTCTTTCAACATTCTCCTGTGCTTCAGGTATATCAATCTTGTTTGCGGCTATTATTTGAGGGCGTTTACTCAATTCACTGTTATAATTAAAAAGTTCGGCGTTAATCTTTTCTATTTCTTCAACAGGATCGTTTCCCTCAAGCGCCGCCGCATCAACAACATGTATAAAAACCTTCGTTCTTTCCACATGCCTTAAAAATTCATGACCCAACCCAACTCCTTCGCTTGCTCCTTCAACAAGTCCGGGTATATCGGCAAGTACAAAATCTTCGCCGTTTTTGCCCTGCACAACACCCAAATTAGGCGCAAGCGTTGTAAAATGGTAATTCGCTATTTTGGGATTGGCGTTAGTAACCATTGACAAAAGCGTGCTTTTCCCAACATTTGGGAAACCAATTATTCCAACATCTGCGATAAGTTTAAGCTCAAGTATAACGTCATATTCTTTAGACGTCTGCCCTCTTTCGGCATATCTTGGAGCCTGCCTTGTCGGCGTTGCAAAGTGCTGGTTGCCTTTTCCGCCTTTTCCGCCTTTTATAACCGTTTTTCTTTCGTTCGGCCTTGTTATGTCGGCCATAATCTTGTTGCTTGAAGCCTCTTTAACTACAGTGCCCACCGGAACTTTGATTACAACGCTTTCGCCGTCTTTGCCAAACCTGTTCCTTTTGCTGCCCGGCTCTCCAGGCTGCGCTTTAAAGCTTCTTTTATAGCGGAAATCCATTAGGGTGTTCATGCTTGAACTTCCTTCAAATATAATATCCCCGCCCTTTCCGCCGTCGCCTCCGTCAGGGCCGCCATGGGTTATATATTTTGCCCTATAAAAAGAAACGGCCCCATCGCCGCCGTTGCCGCCCTTTATGTGTATTTTAACTCTGTCGACAAACATTTTTTCACCTCTTTATATGGAATTACAATAAATTACGATTTCTTGAACTATTGCAATCTTTATCTTACTGCATAACAAAATACTCACAAAGCAAAATTTCAATTTCCAGATCTTAATATGCATAAATACTTTCATATTCTTAATGTATTAAAACATGTTATTGTGCCGTAAGCCGCACGCAAAACTATATTCATGCTTATAATCTGAAATTATTGCCTTATTTAATAATTAATATCATATTAATATAATAAAAGGGTTTCAAATGACGT
The DNA here is from genome assembly GCA_024460105.1 of Anaerotignum faecicola. NCBI lineage: Bacteria > Bacillati > Bacillota > Clostridia > Lachnospirales > Anaerotignaceae > Anaerotignum > Anaerotignum faecicola. The sequence continues at coordinate 42,185 of JANFXS010000007.1, read as the reverse complement.
CATCTGAAACCCTCATAAACCAATTATTCTGCTGCTTCAACTACAGGGTAAACAGAAACCTGTTTTTTATCCCTGCCTTTTCTTTCGTATCTAACTGTACCGTCAACTAAAGCGAAAAGGCTGTCATTGCCGCCGATACCAACATTAGTGCCCGGATGAATTTTTGTTCCCCTCTGAGTATAGAGAATGTTCCCAGCCAAAACGAACTGTCCGTCAGCACGTTTTGCACCGAGCCTTTTTGCTTTAGAATCACGTCCGTTCTTTGTTGAACCAACGCCCTTCTTATGAGCAAAAAACTGAAGGTTTAATTTCATCATACCGTTCTACCTCCTTCGTCGTTAATTTTTATATAACAACCGTACTCATTTTCAATATTGCTAAGGCCGTAAAGCATTGTTTCAAGCAAAAGCTCTACGTCATGATTTTTTTTGCCGCCTTTTATTAAAGGAAGGCTGTAATTTATATATCCGCCGTTTTCCTCATCTGCTTCAAAATTATACTTTTCATTGGTAAATCTTTCAATAGCATTGATTGTATTGATAACAAGTATACTTACCGCCGAACAAATAATATCGTCGCCGCTGTCGGCAAAGCCCGCATGGCCGCTTAAACGGAATCCATAAATTACAAAATCTTTATTTCTGTAAATATCCGCTTTTATCATATTAAAAATTAAAGTGTAATTGTGTTAATTTTTAATTTAGTAAACGGCTGCCTGTGGCCCCTTTTTTTATGGAAACCTTTTTTAGGCTTATATTTATAAATAATAACCTTCTTAGCTTTCCCGTCGCCGATTACAGAAGCAGAAACTTTAGCGTTTTCAACATAAGGAGCGCCAACAGATAAACCTGTTTCATTTGACAAAGCCAAAACCTTATCAAAAACAAACTCGCTGCCTGCTTCAACACCTAATTTTTCAACGGTGATTACATCACCTTCAGAAACTTTATACTGTTTTCCACCTGTTTCAATTATCGCGTACACATGTACACCTCCTCGCACTATACTCGCCGGATACGGCACAGGAAGCCTTTCTTCCTGTTTAAAACCTCTCCGTGCGGCTGAAACCGTGCTTTCAAACGCACTTGTTATATAATAACATGTTCAAATATATATGTCAACAATTTTTCTTTTATTTCCATCATAATTATTAACATAAAAATCGAAAAACGAGAGTTCTTTTATTTTGACATCTGTGACAGCCTGTCTTCAATTTGCAAAAGCATTGATTTATATTTCTCGCCTTTTGCTTTTTCTTCGTCAATAACAGACTGCGGCGCCTTTGAAACAAATCCTTGGTTTGAAAGTTTTTTGTCAACCCTGTCTATTTCCTTAAGCATTTTTTCCTTTTCTTTTGTGAGCCGCTCTATTTCCTTTGAAATATCGACAAGTTCTGCAAAAGGCATATATATGACGGCATTTTGAATTACGCAGCTTACGGCGTCGTCATCAATTCCGTTTTTATTATCCTGCACATAAAGCTCGCTGGCATAAGCCAAATTTCTGAGAAAAACTTCCGATCTCTTAAACACATCTCTCACATATTCGTCATTGCTTACAACAAATACTTTTGCTTTTTTTGCCGGCACAACATTCATTTCGGCGCGTATATTTCTAATGCTTCTTACAGCTTCTTTTATTAGATCAATTTCCGCTTCGCTCTCTTTGAAATTCCACTCTTCCCTAAACTCCGGCCATTTGCTTATCATTATACTTTCTTCATCGCTTTGTACATGCATAAATATTTCCTCTGTTATAAAAGGCATGTATGGGTGAAGAAGTTTAAGGGCGTTTATAAGCACTTCCTTTAACGTCCATAAAGCCGCGTTCCTGGTTTTATCTTCTTTATTATAAAGCCTTGGCTTTACCATTTCGATATACCAATCGCAGTATTCATCCCAAAGGAAACTGTGTATTTTATCAACGGCAAGCCCCAGTTCATAATTGGACATATTATCTGTAACTTCTTTTGCAAGCGTGTTAACTTTGCTGATAATCCACTTGTCAGCCGGCGTGAGGAAAAGCAGTTCGTCGTTTTTATTATCTTCAAGATTCATAAGGACAAACCTCGAGGCGTTCCAAAGCTTATTTGCAAAGTTTCGGCTTGCGTCAAGCCTCTCCCAATAAAAACGCATGTCGTTGCCGGGGGCATTCCCTGTAATTAAAGTAAGCCTGAGGGCGTCGGCGCCGTATTTTTCAATAACTTCAAGCGGATCAATGCCGTTTCCGAGCGATTTGCTGAATTTTCTCCCCTGATCGTCACGTATAAGCCCGTGTATAAACACATCCTTAAACGGTATCTCATCCATTTGTTTAAGCCCTGAAAACACCATTCTGATAACCCAGAAGAAAATAATATCATAAGCCGTCACCAGAACGCTTGTGGGATAAAAATGTTTAAGCTCCTCTGTGTTTTCAGGCCAGCCAAGGGTTGAAAACGGCCATAAAGCAGATGAAAACCACGTGTCCAATGTATCCTCATCCTGTTTAAATTCACTTTCCCCGCATTTACCGCACTTTTGCGGCGCTGTTTTGCTTACTTCTATATGGCCGCATTTTTGGCAGTAATACGCCGGTATACGGTGCCCCCACCAAAGCTGTCTTGATATGCACCAGTCTTTTATATTTTCAAGCCAGTGAAGATATATTTTTCCGAACCTGTCCGGAATTATATTCAGCTCGCCGTTTTTATAAACGTCGATTGCCGGTTTTGCAAGTTCTTCCATTTTAACAAACCATTGAAGCTTTATAAGCGGCTCGACAACAGTATTGCAGCGTTCATGCACGCCTACCGCATGGTTTATGTCCTCAACCTTAACAAGAAGACCCTCTTCTTCCAATTCTTTAACTATTAACTTACGGGCTTCATAGCGGTCAAGGCCTTTATACTTTCCGGCATTCTCATTCATTGTGCCGTCGTCGTTCATTACGTTAATGCGTTCAAGGTTGTGGCGGATGCCCACTTCAAAGTCGTTTGGATCATGCGCAGGAGTAATCTTAACAACTCCTGTGCCGAAATCTTTTTCAACATATTTATCCGCAATAATAGGTATTTCACGGCCGACAAGAGGAAGCACACATGTTTTTCCTATAAATTTCTGGTATCTTTCATCTTCCGGGTGTACTGCTACCGCAGTATCTCCAAGCATTGTTTCAGGCCTTGTTGTTGCAAGCTGCAAAAACTCTCCGCTGTCTTTAACAGGATATTTAATATGCCAAAATCCGCCTTGTTTATCAACATGGTTTACCTCTGCATCGGAAATTGTCGTCATACATTTAGGGCACCAGTTTACAAGCTTTTCTCCTCTGTAAATAAGCCCTTCATCGTAAAGCCTTGTGAACACCTCAAGCACGGCGTCGGAACATCCTTCGTCCATTGTAAATCTTACTCTGTCCCAATCGCAGCTGCTTCCCATTTTCCTGAGCTGCTTTAATATAATTCCGCCGTATTCCTCTTTCCATTCCCAAGCGCGCTTTAAAAACCCCTCGCGTCCGACGTCCTCTTTTTTCAGCCCGTCTTCCGCCATTTTCTGTACGACTTTAAGCTCGGTTGAAATACTTGCATGGTCAATGCCCGGCACCCAAAGCGCATTATACCCGCTCATCCTTTTCCAGCGTATAAGTATATCCTGTATGGTATTATCAAGGGCATGCCCCATATGAAGCTGTCCGGTAATATTCGGCGGCGGCATAACTATTGTATATGGTTTTTTCGTTTTATCAACCTCTGTATGGAAATATTTTCTGTCAAGCCATGTGCTGTAAAGGCGTTCTTCCACAACAGAAGGGTCATAAACTTTTTCAAGTTCTTTAATCATTCGTGTTCCTCCAGTCAACTAAAAATTATATGCCAAAAAAATAAAAAAGCTTCCGCCGAAAAAGGACGAAAGCTCGCGATACCACCTTAATTCCCGCTTAATGTAAGCAGGCTCTTAGAAGTCTTTAACGCAACAACACGTATATGCCTATTAAAAATGTTCAGCATATCAATTCCCAAGCTACCTTTGGCTGTACTTTTCATAGGAAACCTTTCAGCTTATGGTTTCCCTCTCTTAAAGCAGTTGCAGCCTACTCCTCTTGTTCATTATCTTTAGCATTTTAAGTATTATACATTCAATAATTTTATTAAACCTTATTTATTTTGTCAAGTGTTTTATTCTCTTCCGCGCTGATATCTTGATATGTTAAGAAGTATTCCCATAGATGACAAAGTAAATACCATACCGGAACCTCCATAGCTTATAAAAGGAAGCGCCATGCCTGTATTAGGCATTGTATTCGTTGCAACGGCAATATTTATTATCGCCTGTATCCCGATAAGCGCCGTAATTCCTGTTGCGCAAAGCGAACCGAAAGTATCTTCTGCATTCATTGCAATTTTTATGCCTCTGCACACTAGTATTGCAAACAGGAGAATTACAACAGCCGCCCCAAACATTCCAAGCTCCTCGCAGATTATAGCAAATATAATGTCGTTATATGGCTCCGGAACATACGTTTTCTGCCTGCTCTGTCCAATACCCAATCCGAAAAACCCTCCGCTTGCAACCGCATATAAAGACTGAATTATCTGGAACCCTTTATCAGTAGGATCCGAAAAAGGATCGAGCCAATATTTAATACGGTCAAACCGATATGCAAATTTAGGCATGGTTACCGCCGCAACGCCAAGTATGCCTACAGGAACCGCAGCCGCAAAGAAATACCATACCTTAGGGCTTGCCACAAAAAGTATACATACCCCGATTCCGGTTACAACAATAGCCGTACTTAGGTTTTCCACCGCTATAAGCACAACCGGAACAAAAAGTATTACGCAGCACTTTATAAATCCCTTTACGGTTCCAAGTATCCCCTTATGTGAGGATATATAATTTGATAAATACAGTATAACGACTATTTTTGCAACTTCAGACGGCTGGAACCCTATGCTTGTGTTGGGAATTCCAAGCCATCTTTTGGATCCGTTGCCCTCTATACCTACTATAAGTACAAGTATAAGGCACGCAATGGCAAATATGTATGCAATGAAAGTAAAATTCTTAATAATCCTGTACGGAAAATTCATTAAAAATATCATGGCGCATATTCCAAGTCCCGACCACATTATCTGCCTTTTAACAAAATAGTACATATCGTTATTAAAATTTGAATTTGTTAAAGCATAATAATAGCTGGAACTGAAAACCATAACAATTCCAAAAAGCATAAGGAGCAGCACGACAAGAAATAATGTAAAATCGAACTTTCCGGCCTTTCTCTTAGCTTTTGAAGCCCTTGTAGGCGTTGACTTTGCCCTTTCGCGCAGGCGTCTTGCCCTTTCGGCGTCAAGACTGCGTATTTTGCTTTTGTTATGTGTCCTTCTCCTTTGCGCCAAAGCATTCACCTCCAAGACTCTGTTCTATTTAAAAATTGCCGACAATCTCTTTAAACATGTTTCCTCGTTCTTCATAATTACTAAACATTCCCCAGCTTGCGCATGCAGGCGAAAGCAAGACACATTCTCCGCTTTCCGCAATATTTTTTGAAAGAACTACGGCCTCTTCAAAGGTATCTGCCTTTGTAAAATTATTAAAACCATGTTTAAGGCAGCATTCCGCAATCTTGTCTTTTGTTGCTCCGACAAGTACTAAATGTTTAACGCGCCCGCTGAATTTTTCAACCCATTCATCGTATTCGGCTCCCTTATCATATCCGCCGCCTATAAGCACGCAAGGCTTAACCATAGCCAAAATTCCCCTTACCGCAGCGTCGCAGTTGGTTCCCTTAGAATCATTATAATAATCAACGCCGTCAACAGACCTGACAAATTCAATCCTGTGTTCAACGCCCGGGAACTTTTTTACAACTTCAATTATACTGTCAATATCAATACCGGCGCAAAGCGCAATAGCCACAGACGCCATTACATTTTCGTAATTATGCGTCCCAAGTATTTTAAGCTCTTTTACATTTAAAATAAAGCGATCCTTTCCGTGCCGTTTTAACATTATATTTCCATTGTCGATATATATTCCTTCATTAATTTTATGACCCGAACTGAAAAAAAATACTTTCGCCTTTGTTCTTAAAGCCATATTCCTTGTGGCCGGATCATCGTAGTTTAATACGGTAAAATCATTTTCGTCCTGATTGGAAAATATCTTTTCTTTAATACGCGTATAATTTTCAACAGTTTTATGCCTGTCAAGATGATCCGGCGTTATATTAAGCACAGCGCTGATATGAGGATGAAAGCTATAAGATGTTTCCAGCTGGAAACTGCTTATTTCAGCAACAACATAATCATCTTTGTTAAGCCTTAAAACTTCACCGGAATAGGGCACCCCAATATTGCCTACAACAGCGCACGACGGATATTTTTCCTTTATTATTTCACCTGTAAGCGCTGTAGTCGTCGTTTTTCCGTTAGTTCCGGTTATAGCAATAACAGGGCATGGCGTAACCATATATGAAAGTTCAACTTCACTGATAACTTTCACGCCGGCTTTTTTTGCAATTTCAAAAAAAGGAAGGCTTGTCGGAATTCCGGGGCTTACAACGGCCAAATCCATGCCGCCGATTATTTCGTCGGGATTCTTGCCTGAATATATTTTAATCCCTTTATTTTCAATATACGATATATCTCCGAGTCTTTCTTTTTCTTTTAAATCCTGCAAAGTAACGTCGGCCCCTAAATCCTTTAAAAGGAATGCGGCGGAAATCCCGCTTTTAGCCATACCGCAGACAATAATTTTTTTATTTTTAAAATCCACAGACAATCCTTCTTCCTAAAACATGTATTTGCATCCTAAAAAAGCAATAAGGCAAGCAATAGCCGTTATTGTGTAAAATACTGTAACAACTTTCGTTTCGCTCCAGCCGCAAAGTTCAAAATGATGATGGATAGGCGCCATTTTAAATACACGTTTTTTTGTTTTCTTATACCAACCAACCTGAATTATAACCGAAAGGCTTTCAATCAAATATATTATACCGACAAACAGTATGAATAACGGCATCCTGAGTATTAATGCGCTTGCCGCAACAAAACCGCCCAATGCAAGCGAGCCCGTATCACCCATAAATACCTTTGCAGGGTACGCGTTAAATATTAAAAACGCCAATAAACTTCCGCATGCCGCACCGCTTATGGCAGTTATGCCGCTTCCCGCCGCCCATGATACAATGGCAAAAAATGCGGCTACAATAAGCGTAACCCCTCCTGCCAGACCGTCAAGTCCGTCTGTCAGGTTAACCCCATTAACAGTACCAAGGAGCACCACAACCATAAACGGCCAATACAGAACCCCCAGAGAAATTGTTTTTCCCGGCGTAAACGGTATTAAGACATCTGTTCCGACGCCGCTTTTAAATATATATATTCCAAATACCACAGCAATTATAAGCTGCAATATTATTTTTTGATATGCCCTAAGCCCGAGAGAACGCTTTTTTACAACCTTAATATAATCGTCAATAAAGCCAATTACGCCAAACCCTATAGTAACTGCCAAAACTGCAGTTCCTTCAAAATTCCCCTTAATAAACAAAAGGCTTGTAATAGCAAATGCAGCAAGTATCGCGATCCCTCCCATTGTCGGAGTCCCGCTTTTTTTCAAATGGCTTTGCGGCCCGTCGTCGCGTTCTGTCTGCCCGTATTTAAGCTTATGAAGCACCGGTATAAGCACAGGACAAAATATAACTCCCAATATAAACGATATTATAACAGCATAAATGGTATATTCAAGTAACCCCAATTATTTCACCTCTTGTAATTTTTCAACCGTTTTTTCAAGATGCATCCTCATAGATGCCTTGACTAAAACAGTATCGCCTTTTTTAAATATGCCTTTTAGGCCTTTATCAAACATTTCTTCCTGTGTTTTAAAATATAATGTGTCCGCACCCATTACGCTTGCGCCCATATATGTTGCCTTTGCGAAAGTTTCGCCGATACATATTACAAGGTCTATGCCTTTTTGAGCCGCATAATCCCCTACTTCCTTATGGAATTCGCTTGAATATTTGCCCAGCTCCAGCATCTCTCCCAAAACCGCAACTTTTCTACCTGTGCTTTTTGCAAGCACGTCTATCGCCGCATTCATGGATACCGGATTGGCATTGTATGCATCGTTTATAATGGTTATGCCGTATTCGGTAGTTGAAATTGCCATTCGTCTTGCCGTAGGTATAAAATTTTCTATGCCGCGCTTTATCTGAAACGTATCAAGGCCGAGTTCATAACCGACAGCCGCCGCAGTTAACGCATTATATACCATATGTTCGCCGGGGACGCTTATTTCGGCGTCAAACTCGCCATTCGGGCAATATATTGTACAGCTTATTCCGTCAAGGCCTTTAGAAACAATGTTTGATGCATAAAAGTCTCCGACATGGCCATTTCCGAACCATAATATTTTAAATCTGTACTTTCCGTCTATTGTCCTTAATAAATCGTTGTCCCTGTTAAGCACAGCAACGCCGTTTTCTTTCATAAAATCAAATATTTCGCACTTAGCCTTTAATACACCCTCGCGGCTTCCGAGATTTTCTATATGCGCAACGCCGACGTTAGTGATAACCGCTATGTCGGGCTTAGCTATTTCGGAAAGATTATGGATCTCACCAAAATTATTCATTCCCATTTCCAAAACGGCTACTTCATGTTCATCAGTTATATTGAATACAGTTTTAGGCAAGCCTATTTCATTGTTAAAATTTCCCTGCGTTTTAAGCACCTTGTATTTTTCTTCAAGCACAGAGGCGACCATATCTTTTGTAGTAGTTTTTCCGACGCTTCCCGTTATCGCCACAACTTTAATATTAAACAAACTTAGATAATACGCCGCCAAATCTCTCAATGCTTTAAGCGAATTTTCTACCAGTATGACAGGTTTTTCCGTCGAAACTTCTTTCTCGCTTAACGAACATGCCGCGCCTTTTTCAAACGCCTGCAATATAAAATCATGCCCGTCAAACCGTTCTCCCCTCAAAGGTATAAAAAGTGAATTTGCTCCAACTTCCCTTGTATCGGTCGTGATATTTTCAATTTTAAAATTTTCATCAGCGCCGCTTTGAAACCTTCCACCAACGGCTTTGCAAATTTCTTTTAAAGAGATGCTTTTCATCAAAAGTCCTCCCCAAATGCTTCCCTGACAACCTCGGCGTCATCAAAATGAATTGTCCTGTCGGGAAATATTTGATAATCTTCGTGTCCCTTTCCAGCTACTATTATCAAATCGCCTTTATTAGCAGAGTTAACGGCTTCAAATATAGCTTTTCGTCTGTCGGCCTCCCTTTTATATTCGCATGACGTACGCTTAATGCCTTCTTCAATATCGTCAAGTATCCTTTCCGGATCTTCCGAGCGCGGGTTATCGCTTGTAATAATACATAAATCAGAAAGCCTGCCGCCGATTTCGCCCATTATGGGACGTTTTGTACGATCCCTATCTCCCCCGCAGCCGAATACGGTTATTATTCTGCCTGCAACAAATTCCCTTGCCGTATTAAGTATATTTTCCAGACTATCCGGAGTGTGGGCGTAATCCACAATAGCGTTTGCCCCAAAGGGCCCTTTAATCGTCTGAAACCTTCCCTTTACGCCTTTTATGGAACTTATTCCGTCAATAATAGTATCCATATCTATTCCCATAAACAAACATGCGCCGATGCATCCCAAAGCATTATAAATACTGAATTTTCCCGGTATATTAAGATGTATCGGGTATTCTTTGTTTTTATAATCAAGCCGGAAATATACTCCGTCGGCGTCTATGCGTATATTTTCCGCCTTTAAATCAGCTTCGTTTTCTATTCCGATTGTTATTACGCTGCCTTTTGAAACGCTTTTCATATATTCTCCGAAATTGTCATCTATATTAATAACGCATTTGTCAGTACGCTCAAGCAGTTTTCCCTTTGCAATCTTATAATTTTCCATAGTCTTATGGTAATCCAAATGGTCTTGGGTCAAATTTGTAAATATGGCTACATTGTATTCGCAGCAGTCAACCCTATGGAGATCAAGCGCATGGCTTGAAACTTCCATAACGACATCGGTAACTCCCTCGTCAACCATTTGCGCAAGCAGCGCCTGAAGTTCAAGGCTTTCCGGAGTAGTGCGTTCCGTATGGAGAACTTTATCCCCAATCCTGTTTTCTATTGTTCCGATAATGCCGACCTTTCTGTCAAGCTTATCAAGTATATTTTTTATAATATATGTTGTGCTCGTTTTCCCATTCGTTCCGGTAACGCCTATTATATTCATTTTCCTGCTTGGATTTTCATAATAGTTAGCGCCCATTTTAGCCAGAGAAGCCCTTGTGTTTTCAACCGTTAAAAGCGTTATATATTCCGGAACGTCAATTTCCCTTTCAGCAACAACGGCGCATGCGCCTTTTTCAACAGCCATAGGCACATAATTGTGCCCGTCGGTTTTAAATCCCGATATGCATACAAAAACGTCGCCTTTTTGAACTTTTCTTGAATCATAAACTATTTTATTTATTTCGGTATTTATATTTCCTTTTATGGAATTCATTTTTATACCTTCCATAATTGCCGTAAGCTTCATTATCGTATACCTCCAATCCAAAGTTTAATTATACCATAAAATTTCCATTTGTACTTTATAATTTTTTATATTTTGCCACTGCATATTTGTATAAAAATACCTTTTATTCGGCATAAATAAGTATTTTACTGCCTAAATTAACGGTTTCGCCTGCTTTCGGGAACTGTTGAGCAACTATTTCGCCTTCGCTTTTAATTTCACAGATAAGATTTATATCGCTTAAAATTTTTTTTGCTTCTGCAACTTCCATTCCGACAATATCGGGAACTACAGAAGTCTTAACCTCATCAAGCTCTAATTCCTTTTCATTGTAGTTTGGTTCTATTCCCAAATGCGGAAGAACATTACTCAACAGTTCTTTCATTACAGGCCCGGCAACAGTGCCGCCGTAATAAACTCCCTGCGGTTCGTCTATCAATACAAGAGCCATAACCTGCGGATTGTCGCTTGGAGCAAAAGCCATAAATGAAGCTATATATTTTCCGCTTCTCCTCGGAAGCTTTTCGCTCGTTGCAGTCTTTCCTCCAATCCTGTACCCGGGAATATACGCCTTGTTTCCTGTTCCTTCGGCAACAACGCTCTCAAGTATGCCTCTCATTGTGTCCGACGTTTCCGTTGAAATAATCTGTTCGCCCTTTTCAAATTCAAACTGATGTACAATTTTTCCGTTTTCATCCTTTATGGCTTTGGCAAAATGCGGCATTATGGAATATCCTCCGTTAACAATCGCGCTTGCCGCTTTAAGAAGCTGAAGAGGCGTTATCTGAAAACTCTGACCGAAACTCATTGTTGCAAGTTCCACCGGCCCCACATTTTCTAATTTATGCATTATGCCTACGGCTTCTCCCGGAAGATCTATCCCTGTTTTTTTATCAAAACCAAATTTAATCATATATTCATAAAATTTTTCCGGCCCAAGTCTTTGGGCAACCGCCATAAAAACGGGATTGCAGCTGTTTTGAACACCCTCTGCAAAAGTCTGGCTTCCATGAGTGCGCGGATATCTCCAGCATTTAATCATCCTGTCTCCAGCAATATAATACCCATTGCAGTTAAACGTATCGTTAACCGTTACCGCGCCTTCCTCCAGCCCGGCTGACGACGTAACTATCTTAAATGTACTGCCCGGCTCGTATGTATCGTTTATTGCTGTATTCCTCCACATTTTATTTAAATAATTATTCTGTTCCTCAGCGGAAAAGCTGTCCCACTGAGCCGCTAAAGCTTCGTCATTTATTTCAAAAGGCGTATTTAAATCGAACGAAGGATAATTTGCCATTGCGTATATTTCTCCATTTTGCGGATTAAGCACAATAATAATTCCTCTTTTAGCCTGTTTTGCGGTAACCGCTTTTTCAATGGTTTGTTCGGCAAACTGCTGGATTGTTAAATCAATCGTAGTTACAAGGTTTCCGCCGTTAACAGGCTCAATCCTTTCCTGATAATCGCTTATTTCAACGCCGCGCGAATCTGTAAGGGTAAGAATTTTGCCCATTTCCCCTTTAAGATATTCATCATACTTCGCCTCCAAGCCTATAATTCCTTGATTATCCTTTCCGACAAATCCTATAACCTGTGCCGCAAGGCTGCTGTAAGGGTAAATCCGTTTTACATCCTCGTCAACTACCACGCCGGGAATATCGGCGTTTCTTATTTCAAGAGCAGTTTCTTTATCTACCTTTGTTTTAATCCTTACAAGAGCAACTCTTTGAGAAACTTTCTTTAAAACGTCATCATAATTCAGGTCAAGTTTTTCCGCAAGATATTTTGCGGTTGCCTCTTCGTCTTCTACCTGTGCATGTATAACGCTTACGGCATTAACAGACTGCGTTACGGCGATCCCTTCGCCGTTTCTGTCTTCAATATTTCCTCTTTTTGGCGTTATAAGCCTATCCCTTGTCTGCTGTTCATATGCCATACCCTGCAGTTCTTCGGATTTTGCCGTCTGTATATATATAACCCGGGCCATTAAAACGACAAAAGCTAATATAAACATAACAAGGAAAAATAAGAGTTTCCTTTTAAATATTATAGATATTCTATCCAAAACCACATCTCCTAATTAAATATTGGTTACATATATTTTATTTTAAGCTGTGGTTTTATATGAACCTTAATATAAAAGGCCCTAAAAACATAACATTTCAGGGCCTTAAATACAACTTAATTCAACCTGTTTCTTCCGGTTCTTCTTTTTTCTCCATTTTCAGAATAACGCTCGTTCCCTCTTCAACGGTAACGCCTATGGAAGGAGTCGTTGATACTACAACGCCGTCAGTTTCGCCTGATTCCTCATCAACCGTAAGACCGGCGTCTACAATTTCCGTTACGGCTTCTCCGTAACTCATGCCTTTTACGTTCGGCACTGCTATAGTTCCTGTTTCGTTCGCGTCTTTTTCCACATAGAGTATAACTTTCGTTCCTTCGCTGACTTCAGTTATGCCGTGCGGTACCTGATTAACAACAAGGTTCCCTGTTCCTACAATTTCATAGTCTAAATTACGCCCCGATATTTCATTTAATACATCCGGAAGCGAAGAACCCGTATAATCATATACAGTCGTAGTATTTTCATCATTTGAACCCGAACCTTCAACTTCGTAATTAGGTTCTATGGACTTATACTTAATAATATTTTCCATAAGCCTTTTCATTTCCGGAGCAACTGTTGTAACGCCGTCCTGATAATGTTCCGGCTTATGTATAAGCGTAATTGCAATATACTGCGGGTTGTCAGCAGGAAGATATCCTATAAACGAAACCGTATATTCACGCGGCTCCGTCCTATTCTGCTCAGCCGTACCTGTTTTTCCGCCGAATTTATATCCTTCTATCCTGGCCTTTTTTCCTGTTCCGTTTTCAACAACGGAAACAAGCTGCTCCCTTACAATATCGGAAGTTTCTTTTGAAATTACTTTCCGTACAACCTCAGGCTTATTCTCTTTAACTATGTTCCCATCCCTGTCAACTACTTGTGAAACAATATATGGTTTCATAAGGCTGCCGCCGTTTATAACCGCTGCCATTGCATTGAGCGCTTGGATAGCCGTCGCATTAAATCCCTGACCGAAACTCATAGTAGCAAGTTCGGTTACGCCTATATTTTCTTTTGCATGAAGCAGCGCTTTTGCACTTTCTTCCCTCGGCAGATCAATTCCGGTAAGCTGCCCGAAACCAAAATCTTTCTGATATTTATACATCATATCAACGCCCATTTTAGCCGCTATATCCATCATTCCGACATTACAGCTGTTAGCAAGAACCTGTTCTACTGTCTGAGTTCCGTGCCCGCTTCTTAAATGGCATCCGATTGTCCTGTCGGCAACCTGTTTTGAACCGCTGCAGTAATATGTGTCGGTAGGGCTGATAACGCCCTCTTCAAGCGCCGCCGCGACCACAATAGGCTTGTAAATCGAACCCGGTTCAAATGTAGACGTTATATTAAAATTAGTCCACGTATTATTTAAATATTCAACCTGCTCATCTGGCGTCATTGCTTCCCAGCGTTCTTTAAAACTTTCGTCCGTAGAAAGCGCAATGGGATTTGCCGGATCATTTAAGTTAAAATTCGGCGACGAGGCCATAGCAAGTATCTCGCCCGTATTTGGATCCATAATCATAGCGGCGGCATTTTCCGGGTTATACTCCGCAACCATGTTCTCAACAGCCTCTTCTGCGAATGTCTGCATAGTATAATCAAGCGTTGTTACAACGGTGCATCCATCCTCCGCCGGTATTTCATGTTCAACCGCTCCTTTTGCTCCGTCAAAAGTTATATACGCCCTTCCTGAAACCCCGCTCATGTAGCTGTTGTATTCCTTTTCAAGCCCCCACATAGAATCCCGTACAAACCCTATAACATGTGAAGCAAGCGTATCTCCCGGGTATTTTCTTTTACTGTCTTTTTCATAAACGACGCCTTTAAGTTCCTGCGCTTCCAAAGCTTCCTTTACTTCCCTTGGCTGCTTTTTTGCAAGTATTTTATAGCTTGTATCAAGCTTAGGGGTATTGTTTTCAGGATCGACTATCGTTATATAATCTTTTAAAGTTTCATACTCAACGCCCTCCAAAGCTTCCGAAAGAGCCTTGATTGTCTTTTCCTGTTCTTCCTGAGAGTATGTAACAAGAACCCTGACGTCAAGAATTATATTGTAAACAGTTGTACTTACCGCCAACGTTTGATTGTTCCTGTCTGTTATAGCCCCCCTGTTTGGCGGTATGACGCTGTCATACCTGTTAACCTGCTGAGTCTTTGCCGCTGTTTCATATTCTTCGCCATGTACTTCTTTTATGAAAAAAACTCTTGTTCCAAGCCCAGCAAACGCAATTATAAACATTAAAAACAAAAATAACAATTTCCCTTTTGATTTTGAGCTAAGTTCGCTTTTTCTTCTGCGGTTATTTAAATTCTTTCTTTTCGGCAATTATTCCACCTCTAATTAAAAACCGCGCCAATTAACATAAATAAGGCGCGGCTTTTATTTAATTACTGTTTAAACAAATCTATTAATGCTGATATTGAAAAATCATCGTCTTTATCTTCTGCCGCCTCATGAATTTCGTACTGAACCGTATAACTCTGCTTCGGAACATCTATATATGATACCTGATAATCCTGAGGCTCCGACATATTAAGCCGGTTAATTGCTTCTGTCCTTATGTATTCCAAATCAATTTTGTCTGATATTTCTGCCTGAAGGGCCGCATTATCATTCTGAAGCATAATAAGTTCTTCGTTAAGCGCCTTATTAGTACGAGTCTGCTGCGTTATTTGGGCTTCGGAATTTACAAATGCAAAAGCTCCGGCTACTACAACCCCAACTGAAAATATAAGTTTTGCCCTGTGAACAGCTACCTGCCTGTTATACCTTTTTTCCTCGGCCTTTTCCCTGATCTTTTTAAGCCTAAGCCGTTTTTTCCTTTCTTTCTCGTCGTCATAAACCGGCAGTTGGGCTGGCTGTAAAGCGTATGCAGAACTGCTTGTATTATAAGCCGCTTTCGAATAACTGTATCTAACACTGCGCGCCATGTACAAATCCCCTCTTCTTAATTTTATATTCTTTCCAAAATCCTAAGTTTTGCGCTTCTTGCCCTATGGTTTTCTTTTAATTCCTTATCCCCCGGAATTATAGGTTTCCTAGTTATAACTCTTGCCTTCGGTTTCATGCCGCATATACATACCGGAAACTGCGGAGGGCATGTGCATGGATTCTCCTGTTTTCTGAAAGCATTTTTAACAATTCTGTCTTCCAAAGAATGAAAAGTTATTATACACAGTCTTCCTCCCGGATTAAGCATTTCTGTCATACATTCTATCGTGCTTTCCAAAATTTCCAATTCTCCGTTAACTTCAATCCTAATGGCCTGAAAAGTTCTTTTTGCAGGATGTGGCCCGTCTTTTCTCGCGCCTTTGGGCACGGCTTTTTTGATTATGTCCACAAGATCAAAAGTTGTTTCAATAGGCTTGATTTTCCTTTCTTCCACTATGAACTTTGCTATCCGTTTTGCCCAGCGTTCCTCTCCGTACTTAAAAATAATATCATTCAAAGCCTCTTCGCTGTATTCGTTCACAACTTCAAATGCCGAAAGAGGTTTTGTTATATCCATTCTCATATCAAGCGGCGCGTCATGCATATATGAAAATCCACGCTCCGCTTCGTCAAGCTGGTGGCTTGAAACCCCTATATCCAAAAGGAACCCGTCGGCTTTAACTATTCCTTCTTTTTCCAATATATTTTTAATATTGCTGAAGTTATCATTTATATATGTAACGGTACCTTCAAATTCTCTAAGCCGCTCTTTTGCCGCATTAATAGCATTTATATCCTGATCTATCCCTATAAGCCGCCCGCCGTCAAGACGCCTGCATATTTCATACGAGTGCCCGGCCCCGCCCAGCGTCCCATCCACATATACGCCGTCTTTTTTTATTTTCAGCCCATCTATACATTCGTCCAACAGCACTGAAATGTGCTTAAAATCCAACGGAACCACAACCTTTATCTAAACTGTCCTTTTACGTAAATTAAAAACCGCTTCAAATCTTAATATAAACCACACACCAAAAAATAAGAGCTCTATATCCATAAAAACATTAAACGGCATATCATTTAAATTCCAAGCGCCGCCATTTTTTCTGCAAATCCGTTATTTATAAAATTTTCTTCATTATTATAGTCGTCCCAAAGAGCTTTATTCCAAATTTCTATCCTGTCAACAACGCCTATTGTAACTATAAGTTTGTCCAACATAGCGTGCTCTCTGAGATTTTGCGGAATTAATATTCTGCCCTGACTGTCAAAAGAACATTCAACAGCCCCGGCGGTGAAAAACCGCGCAAACCTTCTGACATCCGGATCGGTCCACGGAAGTTCTTTTAGCTTACCGATTATATCTTCCCAGCGTTTTCGATCATAGATAAAAAGGCACTTGTCAAGGCCCCTTGTAACAATAAAAGTTCCGCTAAGGTTTTCCCTTAATTTGGAAGGAATAATGACTCTGCCCTTTGCATCAATATTATGCTGGTATTCGCCCATGAACATTTTAACCACCGCGCATCCAAATTTAAAAAGCTAAGGCAATTCCCTCCACTTACAACCATTTTCAACCACTTGTAACCACATTGTAATATAAATTTAAGAAAATTACAATACAAAACCACAAATAAACCTTTCAAATTAATGATTTTTTCCAACTTAAATTTACAAAATATGATTAGAAAAGCCGTATACATTCATAATAATGCATACGGCCGCAAAGTTACTTATTTCAGCGCTTCCTCAAGCTCATTTAATTTATTCAAAGGAAAATTCCTTAATAGCTCCATATATTGATCTTTTGTAAGTCCTTCCGTTGTGGAATACATAGTTATTTTTTCGTCGTCGCTTGCATCGGCAAACTTTCTTTTAAACATTTCAAATTCAACAATTTTCAATTGTAACCCTCCTTATTTTTTCTTAAAAATTTCCCAAATGCCCATTATAAGCAGGAAGCCTCCGAATATTTTTCTTAAAATATCGGCCTCCATATTAACCGCAATAAGAGAACCGGCTACCGCCCCGGCAATACCAAATACAATAACCGGTTTAACTGCTTTAAAATCTATATTGCCCTGTTTTTTATGTTTAATTAACGCCACAACGGCCGTCGGAATAAAAAACAGAAGGTTAATATTCTGTGCCTGCTGCTGTTCCAAATTCATAATAAAACAAAGCGCGGGTATCAGTATTGTTCCGCCGCCTATGCCCATTCCGCTTATTACCCCTGACACAAGGCCTATTAAAATATACGTCATAATATCATCCTAACCGCCGCCGCAATCATAAACGCTCCAAAGATCCTATGAAGCCACTTTGTAGATATTTTGTTTAAAATCGACGCCCCAATATATCCTCCGGCTATTCCTCCGATGCTGACCCACAACACCCCGGCCCATTCTATATCTACTTTTCTTAAATAAACAAACGCCGATATAATACTTAAAGGCAGTATAAGGGCAATTACAGTGGCATGGCTTTTGTGCGGCTCTATTCCCAAAAGCTTCTGAAATGCCGGAACGGCTATCGTACCGCCGCCGCTTCCGAATAATCCGTTTATAAATCCTGTTACAATACCTATAATTATTTTTTTAATTTTCATAAAGCACCTCTTTGCCTTAATAGGGTGTGCAAAAACAGCCGATAATATGTTATAATTTATATTCAACAGTAAAATTTAAGGAGATATTAAAAATGAAGATCCTGCTGACTGCCATAAATGCAAAATTTATACATTCGTCTTTAGCTATAAGGTATTTGAAAAAGTCGTGCCAATCTATAAGCGGATATATTGAATGTGCGGAATATACCATAAATAACCACGAAGACTATATATTAACCGAAATATTTAAAAAGCGTCCCGACGTTATCTGCTTCTCATGCTATATCTGGAATATAGCTCTCGTACTGTCATTAGCTGAAAACTTAAAAAAAGTTTTGCCAAAATGCATAATTTTATGCGGCGGGCCTGAAGTCAGTTATGAAAGCGAAGATTTTATCAGAAATCATAGTTGCATTGACATTGTTATACGCGGCGAAGGCGAAATATCTTTTTATAACACAGCCTGCGCTTTAATTAATAATTCAAATTTATCGGGCGTTAACGGCATAACATACAAAGACGGTAAAAGTATTGTTTCAACCCCTCCAGAAAAGCCTATTGACATGGAAAAACTTCCTTTCGTATACGACAGTATTGACGATTTAAAACATAAAATCATATATTACGAAACACAGCGCGGATGTCCGTACAACTGCCAGTTCTGCCTTTCATCCATTGAAAAAGGAGTTAGGTTTATGCCTCTTGAAAAAGTATATAAACATTTAGACTTTTTTCTTAAAAACAAAGTGCGTCAGGTAAAATTTGTAGACAGGACTTTTAACTGCAGCAAAGAACATTCCGAAGCTATTTGGAAATATTTGATAGAAAATGACAACGGCGTTACAAATTTCCATATGGAAATAGAAGGTCATATTATAACCGAAAGCAGTATTGAAATTTTAAAAAACGCAAGGAACGGGCTGTTTCAGTTTGAAATCGGTATACAGTCTACAAACCCAAAAACTTTGGAAGCCGTTAAAAGGAACCCGAATTTTGAGCCGCTGAAAGAAAAAATAATAAAAATACAAGAACTAAAAAATATACATATACATCTTGACTTAATAGCCGGATTGCCTTTTGAAGGATACAATTCCTTTGCCAAATCATTTAACGACGTTTACAGCCTTTATCCGGATCAGCTCCAACTTGGTTTCCTTAAAGTCCTAAAAGGCTCCGGGCTTAAAAAAGATGCGGAAAAATACGGTATTGAATACCGCGGCAAAGCGCCTTATGAAACCCTTTTTACAAAAGATATGACATTTGAAGAAATGACATTGCTAAAAGGCATTGAAAATATTGTCGAAACATATTACAATAGCCCAAAAGCATTAAATACCGTTAAATATTTGGCAACTGTTTTCGAAACGCCGTTTGTTTTTTTTGAAAAGTTCGCTTCTTTTTGGGAAAAGAACGGCTGTCACAATGTCAGCCACAGCAAGCAGGAATTGTATACAATACTATTTGAATTTGCAACATCATATATGGCTGCCGAAAACAAAGTCGAAATAATAACAAATCTTCTCAAATATGATATGCTTTTAAGTGAAACCCTTAATTCCTGCCCTTCATGGCTGCCAATTGATACGTCGGAGGAATTTAAAAACAGCAAAAGGAAATTTTTTTCCGATAAGGAAAATGTTAAAAAATTTCTTCCAAACTTAATAAACTATACCCCCGCGCAGCTAAGCCGTATGTGCACTATAGAAAAGTTTTCGATAAACCCGTTGGAATATGTCGGCTCCGGATCAATTTCAAAAGGTTGTTTCTACATACTTTTCGATTACAGTAACAGAAATTTTATTACAAACCATGCCGAAACTAAAGAAATCGAGGTAAAAACATGAAAAATAAAGAACAAGTTAATGAAGTGCTTAAAATTTTGGACGACGTTTACGGTCCTACAAAATGTTATTTAAATCATCAAAATCCATGGCAGCTTTTGATTGCTACAATATTGAGCGCCCAGTGTACGGACGACAGAGTAAATATAGTAACAAAAGATTTATTTGAAAAATATACTTCTATTAAAGATTTTGCAGAAGCAAGCCTTTCGGAGCTTGAAAACGATATACGTTCCACAGGATTTTATCATAATAAAGCAAAAAATATTATTCTGTGCTGTCAAAAGCTTTTGACCGATTTTAACGGTGAAGTCCCTCAGGATATAGATAAGCTTACTTCCCTTGCAGGAGTAGGCCGAAAAACAGCTAACGTTATACGCGGGAATATATACGGTATACCAAGCATAGTCGTTGACACGCATGTAAAGCGTATTTCAAATTTAATCGGTTTTACTAAAAGCCAAGATCCCGTAAAAATAGAATTTGAATTAATGGAGATTCTGCCGCAGGATCACTGGATAAGTTATAACACGCAAGTAATAGCCCACGGACGCAAAATATGTATAGCAAGACGCCCCCAATGCCACATATGCCCTCTAAGCCGGCTATGCGACGATTATATAAGAAAGTCTCCCGGGGCTGTATAAACTTTATAAAGTAATAACGATATATTAAATAAATTAATATTATGCCTTTCTAAACATATTATCAGAAAACCAAATCAGTACCAACGATAAAGACTGATAAAGATATGCCTCTTTACCAGTCTTTATATTTTTGTTATTTTAACTATTAAAAAATAAAAAACATAACTTATTTTTGCACCGATTCAAACCCTTCTTAATACTTCGGCAAGCATCGACCAATACCGTTTAGTTGATTCAATACTGAGCCATTCTCCGGGCATATGTAAATCTTTACATTCCGGCCCCATTGAAATCATATCGATCTTACGGCCGACATTCCTGCCTATGATACCGCACTCAAGGCCCGTATGCAGAACAACAGATCTTGCTTCCCTTCCGAAGAATTCCATATAAATGCTTTCAAAAATCTTTTTTATCCTATTTTCCGGATCATATGGCCATTCCAAGCAATCATACTCCTTACACATGTACCCGCCAAATATTTTTGCAAGCCTGTCAATTTTATAAACCATATTTCGGTACATACTTTCTATTGAACTTCGCGTTACAAATGTAAATTTAACGCTCTCTTCTCCCGTAGTTACCGTACCAAGACTATTGGATGACTCAACAACATTTTCAAACTCAAGGTTCATACGTATAATTCCTGTTTCGCAAAGACATCCAAAACTGATTACAGACTCTTTCGTCTTTTTTGAAAACACCCTTTCAACTTTACTTTCAAAAGGCTCAAAACTCAACGTCAGCCCTTTATCGCTTAGCCTATATTCATTCGCATAAATTTTTGAATACTCATCCGCAACTTCTTTCAGCTTCAGAACATTACTTTCCTTTACCAATAACAAAGCCCTTGCTTCACGCGGGATCGCATTGCACATAACGCCGCCGTTTACATATGCCATTTCAAATTCAGCCGTACGTTCCATAGCGTCAAGCACCCTTGAAATCAATTTATTGGCATTGCCTCTTTCCCGGTGTATATCCTCACCCGAATGACCTCCCAAAAGTCCTGTAACTGAAAGCATATAAGAAACTCCCTCTCCGCCGTTTTCCCATTCAATTGGTATATGGGCGCTTACAGTCGGACCTCCCGCACTTCCGACAACAAAAACTCCGTCGTCATCTGAATCAAGATTTATAAATATATCTCCTTCAAGCATTCCTGCATCAAAACATTCGGCGCCTGTCATTCCAAGTTCTTCGTCTACAGTAATAACCGCTTCTAAAAGTGGATGTTCAATGGTATCCGAATCCAAAAGCGCAAGCGTAAGCGCCATGCCAATGCCGTCGTCGCCTCCCAAAGTCGTATCTCTAGCGGTTATTTTGTCTCCTTCTACGACTATATTAATTGGATCTTTCAAAAAATCATGCCGCGCTCCTTCTTTTTTTTCACAAACCATATCCATGTGGGATTGAAAAATAACTCCCGGCCTGCTTTCATAACCCTTTGTTGCTTCTTTTCTTATATATATATTAAACTTTTCATCCTGTAAATAATAAAGCCCTCTGTCTTTCGCAAATTTTACAAGCCAATCGCTTACTGCCTTTTCGTTTCCTGTTCCTCTGGGTATTTTACTTATTTCTTCAAAAAAATAAAATACTTCTTTTGGTTCTATATTTTCAAGTAACCTCTTTTCCATTTGATGTTTCCCCCTTCTGCTTTATTAAGACTTAAAACTCTAAATCCCAATTATGGTTGCAGCGCACAAAATAATAATAGTTACAATCATTATAGCGGCCACCAGTTTCCAAACATATTTTATCCATTTTGAAAGCGGTATTTTGCACATTGCAAGTACGCCCATAAGCAGTCCGCATGTTGGGGCAAGAAAACCGACAACCGCATTGGCCGCTGAAAATCCGATTACAATTATATGCCTTGAAACTCCCGCAAAATCGGCAAGCGGAGCCATAATGCCCATAGAGAGTGTAGCAAGTCCCGAACTGGATGGTATTACAAAACTCATAATAAAATAAAATAAGTAAGATGCAGTTGAATATACGGCGGAAGAAACATTTGACAAAAGCATTTCACCGGCATGGAGTATTGTGTCCGTAATCATGGCATTGTTCATGACAACTGTAATTCCTCTTGCAACGCCAATCACAATAGCAACTTCAAGAAGCCCTCTCGCACCGTCCATAAACGTATCTGTAAACTCCTCTTCGCTGTACTTCATATAAATCGCCATAATTATACTGGCCCCCAAAAAAAGGCTTGCAAGTTCACCAAACCACCAGCCAAGGGTCGGAATAAATGTAATTCCCAAATCCTCAAACGGTATAATCCCCCAAAGCATTATAACGAAAGTTAAGGCAAACATAATAAGTATTACTTTTCTTTGTTTTGTAAATTCAGGAAGCTTATTTCCTTCCCTAACATTTCCGAGAAACTTCTGTTTCATTTCCTCCGACAAATCGTATACAATTGATTTCGTTGGATCTTTTTTCACCATAGCGGCATAACGCATTACAAAAAACAGCCCTATCGGTATCCCTGTAAATAATATTAAAAAACGTATTAAAATACCGTCACCCATGGAAATATCCGCAAACTTGCAGGCAATGGCAACAGAAAACGGATTTGCCAAAGAACCCATTGTTCCCAACGCCGCTCCTAGCTTTATAACCGCTATGGCAGTTATAGTATCATATCCTGCCGCCAGAAAAATCGGAATAACAATCGGGAAAAACGGGAGAGTTTCTTCTTCCATTCCGAACGTGGCCCCTCCAACAGCAAACATGCACATCAAAATAGGTATCATCAGCTGTTCTTTTCCATTTAATTTTTCAAGTATTTTCCCTATTCCGGCGTCAATCGCTCCGGTCTTTGAAACGACAGCCATAAATCCGCCTATCACCAATGTATAAAGGATAATATCTACAGAGTCAAAAAATCCGTTTATAGGAGCCTGTATAATGTCAAACAAGCTCTGAGGATCTGACTGAGCCAAATGGTAGCTTCCCGCAACCGGCTGCAAATCGATATAATCATAAGCGCCTCCCGGTATTATCCATGACAATATCGCCACTAAAATAATAAAAATAGCCAGCGTCCCATATGTAGAAGGCATCTTAATTTTTCTTTTTTTCGTTTCCATACACATTCCCCTTCCTAAAAATACGTAATTATTAATGAATATCGCCTACATAAATATTTTTGTTATTTCCACGCCTCCCCCTCCTTCAACGTTAATTTAAAATTATCACTAAAACCATTTTATGTCAATATTATTTTTATAATATTTTTTAAAATATTATTATTTAATACTATTTTAATTATTTAATTTATCCATATATAATCGGACTTTTATTGCAATATTTATTATAATTAATACAATTTAAATTATTTTTAAAATTGTATTAATTATAATATTGTTTCAAAAATTGTCAATATCGTGTTATAATATAAAATCACAATTGACAATTTAAAACGCTTGCCATATTATTAAAATATATACATTGGCTTTTAAGAGCTGGAGGAATTAAAATGGAAAATAAACGCGGTAAATCAAAAAAACATATAAAAGAGCAAATTTATGAATATATAAAAAACGGTATCCAAAACGGTACATTTTTGCCTGGAGAAAAAATCCTTGAGGCTCCTATTGCCGAATATTTTAAAGTCAGCCGCACTCCTGTAAGAGAAGTAATGTCAAATTTGGCAAAAGACGGAATTTTAGATAAAAAACCATATAAAGGTTTTTTTGTAAAAAAATTTACGGAAGCTGAACGGCTTGCAGCTTTTGAGGTTATTGCCGATTTAGATTTCCTTTGTGCAAGGAAAGCCGTTAATAACCTTACGGATGAAGATATCCTTCGCATGAAAGAAACAATTGCAAAAATTGATTTGGCTATTGAATTTAATAATTTCCATGACTATGTAACAAATCAACGAAAATTCCATGATATTTATTTTCAAAAAAGCAATAACCATATACTTGTTGACACAATCTATCATGTAATAAATAATTCCCCGGATATAAATATTTCGCTGGATCAAAACATCAATAACTCAAACACAGCAGAACTTTTAAAAAAAGGCAACGACGGCCACCGTTTAATACTACGGGCCTTTCTTGAAAAAGATATGAAGCTTTTGGAAAAAGCAATAACAGAACATTGGAAATAAAATTAAAAAAACAAAAGCGGCGGTAAACTTAGAATTTTAAGTTTGCCGCCGCTTTTGTTTTTTATTTCACATTTACTAAATCCGCCTTCTAAACGATAGTAATCTACATTCTAAACGTATTATACAAAAAACGGTTATATTTGATTTTATAACCGTATCTAAAAATCAAACGTATTTTCCCGCATAAATTTAAATAATGTTCTCTGCATCTGAAAATTTGTTCAAGCAGCAAGCTATATATAATGCCTCTGATTCAATTTAATCTCCTGTTTCAAAATGCTCGCCAACAATTAATCTTATCAGACTTATAACATGATATACGTTTAAAACAAAATCTACCGCTAAACTTTATTACCTCAAAATTTTCATTAAATAAAATACGCCCCCCGCCTTTTAATTCAACTTAAAAAATAAAAAATTTTCCGCACTATTTTTAATATTTATTATTTATTTTTTTGCAAACCGGTTCATAAAGAAGTCGGTAAAAGCCGCCAGTTCATCGTCTTGGGATATGTAAACATACAATTTTTCATCTTCAAGCCAATCATACGCATTAATACCAATATAACTTTTTCGATCCAAATAAATAATAAATGCATCTGTAGGATACTTATTCCTATACGCTTTTAAAATCTCAGTACGACGGTAATATGTCGGTTCGCCACATCCTGAAAGATCCGGTACTGTAGGAACAACCACAATAGTCTCTTCCATATCATTCCATCCGACAATAAGATTTCCGATTTTGGTCTTACTGCCATGTACAAACCCATAATTAAAACGGCTTACGTCCTCGGTGTATCCAAAAATCAACCTGTAGTTATTCCCGTTTTCTACAACATGATTAAATAACGCACGCATCTTTTTTGCATTCTCATTACTCTTCTCCATGTCAATTTCCGGTCCTTTGAATAGTTTACTGAATAATCCCATATTACTTTCCTCCTATATTTTATTATATTTTTGCAGATATATTGTTAATAGAGCAGTTTGGCCACACGGTTTTAACCTCGCAATGCTGCCGTTCAAGGCGTAACAAATCCTATGGCAAGCGTATTCAACGCCGAAATGCGGAAATTTTTCTTTGTTGGAGGTTTGTGCCCTTGTAAAGCAAAACTGTTTGCATTACAATTATTCATACTCTATTTTTTATACAAAATAGTATCCGGCTCAACCGGCAGTTTATTTATAAAAATCGTATTGCTTTACTTACAACTGCATAGTTGACGCATTATAAGTTAATTCTTGAAGGCGATTTTGTACTCTGTGAGCTTAACAGTTTAATATCGTTAATTCCCATGAACTTTTTAAATGCCTGAATTTGAAAAATACTTTATAAAAAATTATTCAATATTCAAACTTAAAACATAAAAATAAATATAAAAACTAAAATTTATCTTTATTATCTGTAAAATAAATCCGTCTGAATAAAACGCCGAAACATAATATTCGGACGGATTTAAATATCTTCGTATCAGTCAATACGTGGTTTATGCTCCCTCAACGTTTCTAAAGCATCTACAATCGCATTAATCTGAAATTCAACCGTTTCTTCGGCAGCCTCAGGAACAAATAAAGGCAGTGTGTCCGGGATTGCCCTGCATATAATAATCGCTGTAAGACTTAAATTAGTAAACAAACTAATACTTGCCTTGTCTGCTCTAATGCCAAAGCTCTCTAATATTTTACCGAAAAGAGCAGTTTGTTTTTCACGGAATATTCTATAACTTTCTTTTGATAAACGCTTAAAGATAAGTTGTTGTTCTTCAATCGTTAAAACGGCAATGCTGTTCTTTTCGCCGTAACAGCAAGACTCAAGAAAACGTTTTACGGCTTCGCGCCAACTCAACTCAGGATCAGACATAAGTTTTTCAGCATATTTAATAATTTTCGGCTGCTGAAGATACAATGTTTCGACAACCAAATCTTCTTTTGTAGGAAAAAAGGAGTAAAAAAACGTCCTTGAAATCCCAATTTTCTTATATATCTGTTCAACAGTTGTATGTTGTATTCCCTGTTTTGCCATAAGCTCAAGTCCAACAGTTATAAGCTCAGTCCTGATATGTTCCCGCTCGGCCTCAGAATAGGCTACCTTCGGCATCTTCCATCCCCCATGCATAAAATAAAAACAAATTCTATATTTTGATTTTATTTTACCATATAAAAAAATATAATACAAGAGTAAAATAAGACTTGCAGTAAGTCGACACCTTTGCACTTTATTCGTATAAAATATTACATTTTTAGAGGCGGCTTCTTCTAACTTAAGTCTATATTGCCAATAACATCTCTTTCATGTAAAATTATGCATTCAGCCCGATAAATATTTTTAGTAATATTCTTAGAAATTAAACGCATATATTTTATTATAACGCGCTTTCCAATTTTCTGTTTAAATTATCTATCTCCCTTGCCATTATTTTTTCATATATTCAGGTATTTCTACAACTTCCCCGCCCAGAAATTTACTGCGGCAATAAGAAACTCCGCGCATCCATCCTGTTCCCTATCATAGTATTCTCTAAATCTTGCATCCTGTATATATAAATCAACTGTGCCTTTATGTTTTTGTTCCGTATAATCTTTCCATGAATATCCCAGCCACTCTTTGTGCAGAGAGGCTGCTTTTCGTCCCGCTTCACTCTCAGGTTTTTCACCTGATAATACAGCCTCTTTCAGGACTTCCTTAACATTTTTCCCAATTTCCTGAAACCTTTTATAATCTTCCCTTGTCAAAGCCAAAACTTTATTTAAAGATGCATCGACTTCGTCGTTTCCGTATTTCTCCCTCGCTTCCAAACCATATATATTTTCATATTTGTTTACTACGTCCTTTTTAAACGCTTCAAATCTTTCAGAATCGCACATAACTAATTCTCCTTTCGCCGACGCTATAGTATCTTTTACTGTATTAATCAATTTAGAAAGCCTTCTTTCCTGATTTTCAAGTTCATTTAAATGTTCATAAAGAGCCTCAAGCATATCAAAGCTTTCATCATACAGTATAGAGCGGATTTTTTCCAATGGCAGCCCCCTTTCCTTATAAAACAGTATCTGCTGAAGCAAATTAACTTCATTATTGCTGTAAAACCTGTATCCGGAGCTGCTTGTTCTTGACGGGCAAAGCAGTTTTATTTCATCATAGTATCTTAAAGTACGCGCGCTTACTCCCGATAATTTAGACAACTGATTTATTCCGTATTCCATATTTATCCGCCTCCTAACTGTATTTTTATTGTACACGTTTACGTCGCGTCAAAGTCAAGGAAAAATTAAATTTTTTAAACTGCTCCAACGGTTTATATAAAAAGTTTTTTCAGACCATACCATTGTAATCATTCCTGTTGTCATATGGCAACTGTCTGCTTAAACGCCAAGCTGTATTTATTATGACGCAAAGCATTGTATATATCTGCATTATATCCGCCCGCTATCCATATGTATATTTATGCCGTTTTATTTATCAAGTGGTTTTTATTGAAAACCACGAAATAAATAGAAATCGAAAAAATAAAATTGTTCCAAATATAAAACCGCAATAAATAAAATTACAAATTAACGATACCGAACTTAAAATTCTATGCATTAAAAAAGCGACGCTGTCTGTTCACAGCGTCGCTTCCTGCCGTTTTTTATGTTAAAATATGCAAATCGCCTTTCAGAAACCCTGTCAATTTTACAGTCAAAAATAAACTATATGACCATGAAATACAATAAAACTTGATTTCATAAAAAACATTTCAGCGCTTTCTTTTAAAAATACTTTATCTTCATAATTCTCAACGGCAAACTACCGTCACAGCCATATTATGATAAATCATAAAAAGCTAAGGCATTTTTACCTTATCAAAGCCCCTCCTCCGGAAGCATATTGATATCTCGGCTGTTTGTTCAGATAATCAAACCTGTCAAAATGGAGTTTGGATATATCAACCGGCGACGGTTTATCACACGCCATATCAGCTAAACAATATCCGACCGCAGGCCCAATTCCGAATCCATGTCCCGATGATCCGATTACAGTCAAAAGCCCAGGCACCTCCTCAACAGAACCGACAACAGGCACACCGTCCAGATTTATATCAACCCATCCCGACCATGCTCTTACCACTTTAAGCCCTTTTAATATAGGTAAATCTACACCCAAAGAATTGCATATAAAAGATGCTGTTACTGCTGTTGATATAGGTTTATCCTGCTCAAAAAAACAGTATTCCCTTCCGCTTGGGCTTCCGAAAACAAAGGACCCGTGCTCCGTCTGCTGCCCATAAAAACCTGACATTCCTCCAATCATGAAGTCAAAAAGTTTCTCTGTCGGTTCGGTTACAATCATTTCATTCAGCTTTTTCTGAAGTGGCACTGAAATTCCGACAGTTTCAAGCAGCTGCCTGCCATGGTATCCGGCCGCTACAATAATCTTATCCCCCTCGTATATGTTGCCGTTTTTGGTTATCACCTGACGTGCATGGCCTTTAACTTTATTTATTCCAACAGCCTTTTCTCCCGTGATAAAGACCGCGCCTTTCTCACGTGCCCTGATATAATAAGCCAAAGTAGTCCTCATAGGATTGGCCACGCCGTCGGAAGGCGTCCATCCTGCACAGGTTACATGTTCTGAAACATAAGGGCATATATCCTTAACTTCATCGCCGCATTTCATCTCCATATCAACCCCGAAAGATGCAGCTGTTTCAATTCTTGATGAAATGCTTTTATAATGCTCTTCATTATATCCGCAAACCAAATATCCTGTCTGCCTGTATTCTATATCAAACCCTAATTCTTCTGAAATGTATGGCCAAATATGTTTTACAGCATACGCTGCTAAACCGAATTCCCTGGGATCACGTCCAGACTGACGCACTCCTCCTCCATTTCTGCTCGATCCACCGTTTCCTATCATATCCTCATCAAGCACAATGCAGCTTACGCCGTTTTTTCTTAAATAATATGCCGCTGAGTTTCCTACAATTCCGGCGCCGACTATAATAACATCCGCATTTAAATTGTTCATAGCTTCTCCACCTCGTTCCCAAACACGCCCATTTCAATAGGGCGTACGGGCGGCCTTGCTGTGGCTTCATCCAGAAATGATGCGGAAATGCCCAGTTCATCGGCAATAATATTTTTAACATTTTTTGAACAGGTCTGCCCCTGGCACAGACCCATCCCCGGCCTTAACATACGCTTTACTTCATTCATAGTCCAAAGCCCCATATGCACCGCCATTCGTATTTCACCTTTAGTTATTTCCTCACACCTGCATATAATTATGTTATCATCTTTCCTCGGAACAAATGGTCCTATATCCTTTGAACGATCTATATAACCGGACATCATCCTTCACCCCCGTTTCCTTTATAAAATCGGGCACGGCCGGACATATCAGAAGGCACTTTTATTGTCAAAAGCGCAGTATGATCAAACGCCTTACCCGTTCTTACAAGAACAACCTCAGCCTGGCAAACAGTCTTGCCGCTTCTGTCAAGCGCAACGCCTCTCTCGCCTGTCGCCGGAAGCGGAATAAACTCATAAGGTATAGTAATATAGGCAAATCCCGGTTCAGCATCATTATCTATAAGAAAAATGGCTTGGCCCGGGCAGGCAGCAACGCACATACCGCAATTTATGCAATTACAATTCTCCTTAACTGACGGTATTCTTGTTATGTCATCCCCAACGCTTATATATCCAAATTTGCACGCATCCTGACATGGGTTGCAAGGTATATTCTGTGTACACTCAATTACGGGATGTACGCCCGCTTCACTGCTTTCAGCTGCTCCCGGATATAACTTTATTTCATCCTCAGAAATATATCCTTTCTTCATTAAACTGATTGACAGCGGATATCCCTCGTCTGTGCTGGTTAAATCCGTCCTGCCTTTGTTTTCACGGCAAAACATGCCCTTCCTTAATTTCATCAAGGATTTTTGCTGGTATTCATAACGTTTCTCAAATTCTCCGACAGAAATAAATCCGCTTCTTTTAGCCGCTGAAAGCGCTGCTATACGCCCCTCTATCATGGCTGAACTGGCTTCTTCAATGCCCGATACATCTCCGGCCGCAAAAAGGCCGGAAACCGATGTATGACCGTAAATATCACATTTCGGCGCAAGAGTGGCATTGTTAATGTCGCATCCGGCCATCCTTGCAAGCTGGCTCATAGGCGAAAGCCCTACAGCAAGGCATACGGTGTCCACTTCAAGTTCCTTTTCCGTACCTTTCACAACTTTAAACCTACTGTCTACCTGCGCTATAGTAACTTTCTCAACCTTACCGCTTCCTTCGGCTTTAACAATAGTATGGGAAAGCAAGAACGGCACTCCTGTTCTTGCTACCTTTGCGGCATGGACGCCATAACCGCCTATTCTTGAAGCCGAATCGATTACCGCTTCAACCATGCATCCGGCCTGAAGCAACTGGAAACTTACTACTAACCCTACGTTTCCCGAACCTACCATAAGTATTCTTTTGCCGGGCATCACTCCATGAAGGTTCATCATTGTTTGCGCAGCGCCGGCTCCTATAACGCCCGGTAAAGTCCATCCTTCAAACGGCGCTGCATTCTCCGACGCACCTGTCGCCAAAATTATATTGTCTGCCGAAAAGCTGCTTATCCCACCTTCTTCGGATACAGTAATTCGCAAAGGGTTATAAATTCCCATTACAACTGAATTTAAATGTACGTCAACTCCTAAGCGGTCTGCATCATCCAAAAGCCGGTATCCTATATTAAATCCCCTCATCTTGGCTTTATGCTCTTTCGAACCGAAAAATTTGTGTATTTGTTTAAACAACTGGCCCCCTGGCCTTGAGTTCTCATCAAATATACCGACTGACATGCCGTGCTCGGCGGCTTCTATAGCTGCCGACAGGCCAGCCGGCCCGGCGCCGACAACAATCAGATCATATCTTCTCATTTATGATTCCTCCCTGCGCCCGTTCCATACTGCGTTTCAACAACCATTCCTTCCTCCAGCATTGTTACACATGTTCTTACATTAGGTTTGCCGTTAACAATCATAACGCAGTCCGTACATCTTCCTATAGCGCAGAAAATTCCCCTTGGCTGGCCAAGCTTTTTAGTATAGCGATGTATCTTCATTCCGGCCGCGCTTAGTGCAGCGGCAATGGGTTCCCCTTCATACCCTTCAAATTCCTTGCCGTCACAAAAAAATTTTACCTTTTTCCCTTTGTTGTAAGAATCAATAATTGGATGCTTTTCGATCCTCATAGCAATCCTTCTTTCTTTTACTAACCCCTGTTAAGAAAATTCAATACAAGATACAAAATGGTTTGGGCTTATTTCTTTCAGCCCTAAATTCGTTCCAATACATTCTGGCCTTGCCTTAGGGCACCTTGCGGCGAACCGACAGCCGGGTTTGGGGTTAATCGGACTTGTCACTTCGCCCGTAAGGACATTATGCATATTCCTGTATTTTAAATTCGGTACAGGTATGGCGCTCAACAATGCTTTTGTATATGGATGCACCGGATTATCGAAAAGTTCATCCGCAGGCGCTTTTTCCACACACTGTCCGAGATACATAACGGCTATTTCCGTGCTTATATGCTTTACCACGCTGAGATCATGTGTTATAAACATATATGTAAGGCCGAGTTTTTCCTGAAGATCCATAAGAAGGTTAAGCACCTGAGCCTGAATGGAAACATCAAGCGCCGAAACAGGCTCGTCGCATACAATAAACTTAGGCTCCAGAGCCAGCGCACGCGCCACACCAATCCTTTGGCGGCGTCCGCCGTCAAGTTCATGAGGGAAAGCATTAACAAGACGTTCTGCCAATCCAACCTGTTTCATTAAATCAAATACACGTTCCTCAAGTTCTTTTTTTCCCGTAACCATTTTACATACTTTCAAAGGTTCCGCTATAATTTCGCTGACCGACATACGAGGGTTTAAAGAAGCATATGGATCTTGGAATATTATCTGCAAATCCTTGCGCATCTCATCTACCTGCTTTTTATCATAGCGCATTATGTTGTCGCCATTAAAAAGCACCTCGCCTTCAGTAGCGTCCAATAAACGTATCATAACGCGTCCCAATGTAGATTTTCCACATCCGGATTCTCCTACGACTCCCAAAGTCTGCCCTTTAAATATTTTAAAGTTTACATCATCAACTGCATGCAGCAGGCCGCGTCTTGTTTTAAAATATTTTTTCAGCCCCTTTGTTTCGATTAATGGCATTTCCATATTGAAAACCTCCCTTTCTCTTTAACCGTTTCCATTACTTGCCGAATAAGTGGCATTTTATCATATGGGCGCCATTTAAAGTTTCGGAAGGCTCTTTTTCCTTACAAACCTCCATACAGTGAGGACACCTTGGATTAAACTTGCAGCCCTTGGGCAAATTTGAAGGATCTGGCATCATACCGTCGATAGGATTAAGGCGTGGAGCCTTGCTTGTTAAATCAGGTATTGAACCAAAAAGCCCTACTGTATAAGGGTGATGTTTTTCTCCCTCGAATATGTCCTCAACAGTCCCGTTTTCAATAATTTCACCGGCGTACATAACCGCCACATGGTCACATGTTTGGGCAACGATCCCTAAATCATGCGTTACAAGTATCATTGCGGTATTTAGTTTTTCTTTTAAATCTTTCATCATTTCAAGCACTTGTGCCTGTATAGTAACATCCAAGGCAGTTGTCGGCTCATCGGCAAGTATAAGGTTAGGTTCGCAAGCAAGCGCCATTGCAATAACTATCCTCTGTTTCATACCTCCTGAAAACTGATGCGGGAATTCTCCTTTTCTTTCACATGGCAAACCTACCATTGTAAACATCTCGTCAACCCTTTGTTCAACGTCTGCCTTGTTTAATTTAGGATTATGAAGCTGTATTACTTCCGCAATCTGCTCCCCTACGGTATAAACAGGATTTAAACTGGTCATAGGATCTTGAAAAATCATAGAAACTTCATTTCCTCGTATGGCCCGCATTTCAGGCTCAGATTTGTTCATCAATGATTCGCCGTTAAGAAAAATATCCCCACTTGTAACCTCTCCTATCTTTTGAGGGAGAAGGCGCATAATACTAAGGCATGTCGTCGTCTTTCCCGCGCCTGTTTCGCCTACAAATCCCAGCGTTTCGCCTTTATCAATGCTTAAATTAACATTGTTAACAGCAAATACATCGTCGTCATCCGTATGGTATTCAACACTTAAATTTTTAATTTCAAGTAATTTCTCTCCCATATTAATATCCTCCCGTCAGTTTTTCATTTTAGGGTCTAAAGCATCCCTCAGCCCGTCACCAACAAGGGTAAGCGATGTAACCGTTAAAACAATGGCAATGCCCGGAGCCATTACCAGATAAGGGTAATTCATAAGCTGTGATTTAGCCTCCGAAAGCATGGCTCCCCATTCAGGCTCAGGCGGGTTAATTCCAAGCCCTATAAAACTCATGCTGGCTACGGAAATAATAGTTCTTGCAACTGTTAAACTTGCCTGAACTAAAATTGGCCCTATCGCATTGGGAAGTATGTACCTGAAAATTATACGGGCGTTAGTTGTGCCATATGCTCTTGCCGCCTCAATATAATCCTGGGTTTTAAGAGTAAGTACCGACGAACGTACAATACGTGTCATTTTCGGTATCTGCTCTATGCTCAACGCCAAAAGAAGGTTCTGGATACCCCCTCCTAAGGCCGCTACTATGGTAATAGCAAGCATTGTTCCGGGAATCGCAAGAAGTATATCCATAAAACGCATGATTATATTATCTATGGGCCCGCCGAAAAACCCTGCCAAAGCTCCCAAAACAGCGCCTATAATTAAAGAAATAACAACTACTACTACGCCTACGAACATAGAAATTCTTGCACCCCAAAATACGCGTGAAAATATGTCGCGCCCAAATTGATCTGTGCCAAATATATGTTCAACGCTTGGACCTTGGTATCGCTCAGATATTGTCTGGGTGATAACGTCCGCTTCATAATCTATGTAAAGTGGAGCCGTAATTGCCAGACACAACATGACAGCAAATAAAATCAGTCCTATCATTGCTAATTTATTTTTCTTAAACCTGCGCCAAATCATGGCTATCTGGCTTCTTTTCTTATATTGATGAATAGCGGTTTCCATTGCCGGAGTTCCCGTTGCTGCATTCATACTACATCCCTCCTTTATTTACTGTACTCAGCCTTAATCCTTGGGTCAATATAAGCATACAATATATCTGTCACAAGATTAATAATTGCCGAAAGCAAAGCTACAAACAATACCGACGCCATAAGCAAAGGCGTGTCTTTTGCACGAACTGCACCAATCATCAAAGTTCCTATTCCCGGTATTGCAAAAATCTGCTCCACTATAATTGTTCCCCCAAGCTGCCACCCAAGGTTAATACCAATAAGGGTAACAACAGGAAGGAGGGCATTTTTTAATGCATGTTTAAACACAACTGTTTTTTCAGGCGCGCCTTTCGCCCTTGCTGTACGTATATAATCGCTCCTTATTACTTCAAGCATAGAAGAACGCGTCATACGTATAGTATTGGCAGTATAGTTTATGGATGCCGTTATAGCCGGCAAAACAAAATTATACCAATGACTCGCACCGGAAGCGGGGAACAATTTTATCTTTACAGAAAATACAATAATTAAAATAAGTCCTATCCAGAAATCAGGCATGGAAGTTAACAGCAGCGTTCCTGCCGATATAATATTATCAGACATTGAATATTGCCGGACCGCTTGGAAAATCCCAAGCCCAATTCCAAATATAACAGAAAGTAAAATAGCAGATGAAGCAAGTTTGAGAGTATTAGGAAATCTTGCAAAAACTTCATTAAAAACAGGCTCTTTGGAACGGTAGCTTTCACCAAAATCACCCGTAAGCGCACCGCTTAACCAATCTACATATCCTTCCCAGAAACCCTTATCAGTGCCAAGTTCTGCCCTTTTCATTTCTATGGCTTCTTCCGTTGCTCCCGGGCCGAGCATTAACTGTGCGGGATCCCCCGGGGTTAACGTCATAATGGAATAAAGTATAAATGAAATTCCAAGCATAACAGGTATCAGCATCAATAATCGTTTAATGATATATCTATGCATAATCCACTCTCCTTCCTATACACAAACGGGGTTACAGTTTGCTTTTACCGTAACCCCATCTAACTGTAAATATGTGCTTTTTAAAATGGTCAGGCATGTTAGTTTTCATATCAAAATAAGATACGTTTAACCATGCCTGACGGCAAAATATTTGTTAACAAACCACTATTCTGCCTCCGGCTGGTAAGTATAGTCAGATACATAATAGAATGAACCTGAGTTAGCCGTTACACCGCCGACCTGAGCTGAAGCCACGATTGAGTTTGTACTTGTCAAAATAGGAATATACCAAGCGTTCGCATCATTTAATGCTGAAAGCTCACCGTAAAGGGCATATCTTTCTTCACTATCAGAAGATTTCCTTGCGGTTTCAACTATCCTGTCAGCTTCCTCGTCTACAACATTAGCCATGTTTGTCTGTCCTGTTGTATTTGCATATTGGCTATGGAATAATTTATAAACAATGTTGTCGGCATCCGGATATGAAGCGCCTATAAATGAATATGACATCTCAAAGTTCCTGTTTGAAAGATCCGTATCAAACGCGCCCCTTTCCATAATTGTAAGTTCAGCATTGATGCCGCCTCTTCTGAGCTGTTCCTGGATAACCTGCGCAGGCCTTGAATAATAGTTTGCTTCAGGGCAAATGAACTTAATTGTTATTCCGTCCGGATATCCTGCTTCAGCCAAAAGCGCTTTAGCTCCTTCAGGGTCTGTTGCCGTAGCTTTGAAATCTTCCTGATAACCGAATATGCCCGGAGTGATCGGACATTCTGTTGCCCATCCAAGACCATCCTGGCCTCCGTCTATAATTTCCTGCCTGTCAATACACATAGCAATTGCTTTACGAACCCTTTCGTCACTGAGAAGTTCGCTTTCTGTGTTAAGCGTAAGGAAATAGAAACCTGAGCTCTGCGTAGCCATTACGTTAATATCAGGATTATCAACCATACGAACCATATCGGCGCTGTCGCTTCCATATAATAAATCGGCGTCCCCCGATTCAAGCGAAACCGCGGCCGTTGTTGTATCTGTTATAAAGTTGTATGTAAGGTTTTTAATAGGAACATCCCCGCCGTTCCATTCCTCAAAAGCTTCGAGCGTTATGCTGGAACCGTTTATCCACTCAACAAACTTATAAGCGCCCGTACCCATAGGATTGCGCCCGAAGTTTGTGCCATTAGCTTCACACTCTTCAACATATTTCTGGCTTACAACAGCAAAGTTAGGATTTGTTAATATGTTTAAAACAGGGCCGTAAGCATATTTTAAATTAAGTGTAACATGGGTATCGTCGACAACAACGGCATCCGCCATCATTTCAGATATATCGGCATTCGTTGCAAGGCCGATAGCCCTGTTAAGGGAGTAAGCAACGTCATCGGCTGTCATCGTATCTCCATTATGGAATTTTACCCCCTCTTTAATTTTAAAAGTTACCTGTGTGTTGTCTTCATTGAATTCCCAGCTTTCCGCGAGCATAGGCTGAAGCTGAGTCCTGTCCATAGGGGTTTCCCTTACGAGGGTTTCATAAATTTGTGTGGCGACAACGCGGAAGTTTGAGTCCGATGAAGCAAGCCCGCCGGGTTCTAAAGACGTAGGTTCTATAACGCTTATAAATGTCAAATCATCGCGATCCGCACCCTCGCCGTTTGCTACGGTAACAGTCCCCATCCTTGCCGTGGCGTTTGCCATAAGTTTCTCGCCTTCGCTTTGTGCGCTTGAAGCTTCCCCGCTGCCGTTTGCGGCATTGTCAGGCTCCGAACCTGCCGAATCGGAACCGCTTGAAGATCCGCCGCAGCCGCTTAACAAAAGTATTGCAGACATAAAGACGCTGATTCCCACTATTGCAAACTTCTTTTTCATAATTTTTCCTCCTTTTTTTAACATGCAGAACTTGCGCATGCCATTATATCTTAGAGCCGTGCAACGTATATGCGGCCAGCTCTTAAACACACATACATTAAATCAATTTAGATTCCCAACCCGGTTTGCATAGTCTAAATTCATTATTTCTCATAATTTATGTAGTTGTAAAAGCGACTTTTATATTGATCATAATTATAAAGTATATAGTTAGCATAGAGTCAATATCAATTTATATATAATGCACTATTTTTTTAATAAAATAATAAAAAAATTATTTAAAATAAAAATATTAAAACTGTATTAGATTGTATTTAACAATTTTTTAATAAAAATGTATGCCAAAACACTTTATTTTTTTACTTTTTGAAACATACTTATATCAATATAAAATCAAATTTATTTTAGTATTATTCATAAGTAATTATTATATTTTCATTATCCAAATAAATATAAAAATCCAAATATGTCACTATAAGTAAATATTTTCTAATACAAAATTACAGAAACAGCCTTATTTTTTCAAGAAAATAAATATTATAAAACTCCAAAATCCCAAAAAATAAAATCGCAAATTGTGAAACAGCTGTTTAAAGCTAAATAAAATTTTATGACTGAACATATCTAACAGCCATTTCCGCACATGATTTTTAAATACAGTATATGGAAATATTTAAACAAAAAACTATAGCAACCGATAAATATCGAAATTAAAGAGATATATTTTCAATTCATAAAAAAATTTATCGACAGCCAATCATTATTTCATAAATATCAAAACACGCGTTATGTAATGTAAACTTACAAAATATGTCTAAGCATCTTAATAAATTTATCCGACGATCATTCGGAAATATTTAACGAACTTAAAAAATAAATATTATAAATTCCAAAATAAAAAACCTCAAAAAAATTGAGGTTTTTATACATAAAACTATTTTATTCAACACTTTTTGTCTTGAACTTGCTCCAGTTGTCAGCTTTTTGAAATACCACGCCATTATCAAGCGCCTTAAAATGCTCCTGCCCGCAATGAATTTTCAGTTTTTCCCTGTCCCGCAAATCTAAATTTATTGTGCTTCCTTTTGTTTCCAAAACAAAATACAGCTTCTGTTCCCCGTTTTTTTCAAGCATAACGGCCCAGTCCGGATTATACATGCCCAGCGGCGTTCTTATTTTAAACTTTGACGGTATTTTGAAAAACATTTTAACTTCCGGATCGTTGTCAAGAGCGACGGCCATTGGCCTTTCGACCGTTTCGCTGTCATACGTCACATAATTATAAACGCTCCGCTCCACTGCCACGGCGTTCTTGTCAAGGTTTGCCAAAAGTTCCCCGCTGTCAAATATTTCCTGTATATAGTATTCTTCCCCCGCAAGTTTATGGTATTTAATTCCCGCTATGCTTAATTTATAGCTGACGTCGTTTATGCAGTCGATAACATTTTCTATAAACAGATTTGGATTATTATAAAACTCGCCGCACCTTTCGCAGCCTAAAATAATATCCCTGCATGTCCTTCTATTTATAACGCACGCCTCGCAAACGGAATCTATAATATTGGGGAGAAAAACCGCGTCATAGTTTAAAGCGGTTGTCTTGACACTTTTCTCATTGTATCCTATGCCCTGCCTGTTGACGGAAATATCGGCCGCCGCCGAAACTATGTGGGCTTTCGGTATCTTAGGCATATTGTTTATGCTGTCTATGCAGAGACGTTTAAACTCATTCTCGTCTATTTTAATCCTATATGTTGTTTTATATTTGAGCTTGTCCCAAAGTTCTAAAAATTCCGGCGAAATAATTACGTCCTTTTTCAGCTTCACAACAACGTCTTTGGACGCGTCCCTGATAATAACCTTTTTGTCCGCTTTCCTGATAGCCTCCGTCAGTTTTTCCTTAGCCGCCTCAAACCTTTTCGGCAGATCCAAAGTATTGTTTTTTAAGGCTTCCTTCATTGTGTCTTTTATTTTTCCGGTTTTGGTTATATAGCCTTTTTCCTCTAAATGTTCCACAAGGCTTTTTGCCGTTTCATAGGTAATAGATTTTTCCTCTGTTTTCTCGCGGACAAAACTTTTTCCCGCCAACGCCGTTATCGGCTCCGACATTTTAGCCATATTTTCCATAACGGGCATAACTTCTTTTATTTCTTCCGGAACTCTCTCGTCCGTAAGTTTTTTATCGGCGTCTGCAGCTATTAAGCCGTTATCGTCCAAAAGGCCCTTTTCTCTATAAAACGATATAACTTTCTCGGCATGATTATGGTCGATAACTTTTTCTTCCGATATTGTTTCCGTGTATGTAATCCCGTTAAAAAGGCTTATATTGATAACGCCGAATTTAATTCCCGTATCTTCCTCGTATTCCTTCTGAAGCCTGTCGGCAAACTCGCCTACGCTTTCATTTCCCACAACGTGAAGAATATTGACGTCCCTGTCCGTAATCCTGTCGCCGTTTTTATTTACGCAAAGGCGCATGCCGCGTCCTATCTTCTGGCGGCATGTGAACATCGACTTTTGGTCTATAAGAGCGCATACCTGAAATACGTTAGGGTTGTCCCAGCCTTCCCTGAGGGCCGAGTGGGAAAATATAAACCGCAAAGGACATTCAAAACTTAACAGCCATTCTTTATCCCGCATGATTGCGTTATAAGTGTCAGCATCGTCGTTTGTGTCCCCTCTTGTGTTTTTAAGCCGCCCTTTTTTGTCCTGTGAAAAATATCCGCCATGCACTTTGTCCACGGGAAAAGGGAATTTTCCTTTCAGGGATTTAAATCTCGGCTGATTGATTAATTCGTCATACAGTTCCTCAAATATGCCGGCATAAACTCCTTTCCCGTTTTCCTCTCCTCTGTAATTGGCAACTTTGTCAATAAAAAATAATGAGAGTACCTTTATTCCCTTTTCGTAATACATTAATTCCTTTTGCAGATGAGTTTCTATGGTTCGGCGTATCTGTTCTCTTTTAATAAGCAGATCGTCAACCCCTCCTATAGCCTGACCCAGTTTCACAATTTCGGCGTTGTCGAATTCAATGGACTCAAAGCCTTTTGTGCAGTCTATTCCCGCGACGACGTATCCGTTATAAATCTCCCTGTTCCCGGAAAGAACAAACAAATCGTCGTTAGGCTTAACAGTCACGGACTTACGCTCGGCTTTTCCGGCTTTGTTCAGCTTGTCAATCTCAACTTTGGCTTTAAACCCGTTGGAGTTGTCTACTGACAAAAGCCGTATATACGCTTCGCTGGCGTCGGCCCCGGCCTGAGCAGATATTACGCTTATCTGCTTTACAATGCCCATTTCAAAGGCATCCACCGGCGTCAGGCGGTAAATAAGATTTGTTGTATCCCTGAATGTGGCCGAATATCGGAACGTACACAAAGGATTTAAAGCGGCAAGCGCGTCTTTTGCCTTTTCCGTATGATCTACGCTTTGCGGCTCATCTATAATAAGCACCGGCCTTGTGCCCCGTATAAACTCCATTGCGCTCTCGCCGTTAAGCCTGTCCTGCGCTTGGTTTATGATATTTTCGGCTTTTTTAAAAGCGTCTATATTTATAATCATTATTTCGATATTGCCTGATGTGGCGAACTGGCGCACGTCTGAAAGACGTTGGGAATTATAAATAAAATACCTGACAGGCGCTCTGTTATATTCCAGGCCGAAATGTTCCTCGGATATCTGCAAAAACTTATAGTCCCCCTCCCTGACGGATATGGACGGAACAACAATGATAAACTTCGTGAACCCATAAAGCTTGTTAAGCTCGAAAACCGTTCTCGCGAAAACATACGTTTTTCCGGCGCCCGTTTCCATTTCTATCGAAAACTGCATATCGTCTATATCGTCAGTCAGCGGAAGATTGTTTCTCTTCTGCACTTCGTGAAGGTTTTCCAAAAGTTTCTCCCTGCTTATGGAAATATGGTTCCTTATGCCCAAATCTGTTTCATGAAGGCTGACTTGGTTTTCTTTTATAACGGAAAACGTACCGTTAGTTTTTTCCTGCCCCTTAAACAAATCAGCCGCCGCCGAAACCGCCGCCATTTGAAAATCCTGTTTTGTAAACTTCAGTTTCATTATATCACCTAAAATCCTTATCAGAAAAACTTTATATCAATGCCGGTATCCCTCAACGCTTCTTTGGCGTTTTTCACCGCGCTTGTATCGGCGAAACACTTTTCTCCAAACACTATATGCGCCGGCGCGTACTGCGCCATTTCTTCCACGTCCTCAAAACCGACGTTCTCAAAAAGGCATATAAGTATTGTTTCGTTATCTATCGAGTATACCTCCCGGCCGTTTATATCTATTGTTTCTACTTTAGCCGTAAGGGGAAAACCGGTTTTAAGAATTATCTCATACACTACGTCAAGCCGCGTTCTTCCCGGCTTCACACCTTCAAGAAATTCGTCTATCCTTT